>CADBTL010000043.1 GCA_902797575.1 uncultured bacterium | reverse complement strand
GGAGGGCCACCTCCTGGGAAGATAGCTCGCTGCTAGCATCTATTTTAAAAGAAAAAGAAATCGGTTGGACAATCGGTTTCTTTTTTTATTGATTTGCTTGACCTGTTAGCATTCAAATCTCATACTAAAATTATACTTTTGACTAATTTAAAAATTAAATAATCTTTTAAAATTAAAAATACGGAGAGTTCCGTAGAAAGAGGCTTAGTATGAATAAATTAGTAATTGTTTTTTGTGTTATTTCTGTTTTGTCCATAATACCTGCGTTTTCATCAGATTATATTGTTTCTCAGTCAAGCGTTGGACGTTTTTTTAATCGTGTCTTAAACAATAATCAAAGATATGACAATTACAATAGATATGATAATAATCAAGGCAGGTACAACAGAAAATACTATAGAAATGATAATAGGTATAAAAATAGAGAAAGCTATAACAGATACCAAAGAGATAATAGGTATTATAATTATGATAGATAAATACATAAAAAAGAAATCAATTCTTAGATTGGTTTCTTTTTATTTTTTAGAGGATTATATTTGTTGTATTATTGGATTGTATCTAAAACTTATTTTATGAGGTTTGTTGTTATGTATGATAAGATCAATGAAATTTTACTTAATAGTGGTGTGATTGGGTTTGTTACAGATACTGTTTGGGGAATAGGGTGTTTGCCTGATAAGGAGGAAGCTGTAAAAAAAATATATAGCATCAAACATCGTGAAGCAAAAAAACCTTTGATTTTAATGAGTTATGATATATATCCTCTGTTTGATTATGTAAAACAACCAATAGAAAAAGACGCTCAAAGATTAATAAAAAAACATTTTCCTGGAGCATTAACATTAGTTTTAGAAAAATCAGATAATACTCCTGATTATGTGACTTCAAATCTTAGTACTGTGGGAATTAGAGTTCCTGATAACAGTGTGTTCGCTGATATATGTAAAAATATTGATGGTCATGTCTTAGCAACTACGAGTGCAAATTTATCCGGTGAGTCTCCGGCTTTAACGTATGAACAAGCGGTTGAATATATTGGCGATGCTGTTGACTATGTTGTTCCTGCATACAATACGGTAGCACAAGGCAGAGCTTCTACCGTAGCAGGCTTTAAAGATGGTCAAATTGTTGTATTTCGTCAGGGGGATGTTGAAATTATTTAAACTTACCTAGTGAACCAATCCAAATCCTAATATAAATACACAAACTATAAATACAAGTGCTACAATACCCGTAAGCTTATTTAAACCTTTTTCGGCACTTTTTTGTGATGTGAACATTTGAGCTGCATTACCTATCCCTGCAATTCCATCACCTTTCGGAGAATGCATTAATATCAATACAGTCATAAGTATAGCTGATACAACCATTATTATCCAAAGTAATTTTAACATTGTTTCTCCTTTTTAATGAAATGTGCACGTTTTGAATTTAGTTTTATATTATCAAATGTATATAGTCTTGCAGGACGCTTAGAAGAAGATTTTGAAAACTCATTCAATTCTCTTAAACCTTCTGTCGTTACAACTTTCTTTCTGAAGTTACGCTTGTCCAGTTTCTTTTCCATTATCATCTCATAAGCTTTTTGCATCTCTGTCAATGTAAATTTTTCATTTAATAATTGATATGCAACCGGACACATCTCTAATCTTTCTCTTGTACGTTTTAGTGAATATTCGATAATTTCTTTGTGGTCAAATGCCAGAGGAGGAAGCTCTGAAACGTTATGCCAAGCTAAATCATCGGATGTGACAACTTCTACATCTTCTGAACGTATAAGAGCAAAATATGCGCAGGTGATAACTCTCGATACAGGATGTCTAAGTGGATCGCCAAATGTATATAGCTGCTCAAGATAAATGTTTTCAACATTTGTTTTTTCTTTTAAAACACGCATAGCAGCTTCATCGAGATTCTCTGACATTCTTACGTATCCACCCGGAATTGCCCATTTATCTTTAAACGGTTCATTATTACGTTTAACTAAAAGAACATTAAGTGCGTCATTCTTAATCGTAAGAATGACTATGTCAACTGTAATCTCGTGTGTTTTAATCTCATTAAACATCAATCACCTCTGAAAACATAGAGTAGCTAATTTTCCACATATATTGTATAATAAACATTACTAATTTTTAATAATAATAAGTGTAATTTGTTACATTTATTTACCCTTGTTTTAAGAGCTAAGTTAAGGGTAATTTTATTAGAAAAATATAATAAAATGATATTATAAGCAGCGAATATGGATACTAAAAAGAAAGAATATTTAATAAACAATCTTTTACTCTTTATAAAGAAAGAAATGGAGTTAAAAGGTAGTTGTATTGAGAGCAAATATGTAAATGATTATTGGTTTAGAGTCGAATTTGAACATTTGGATTATATGCCGTGTTTGGTAGATCCATCAAAAAAACCAAGGTTGATACCGGATAGTAACGACATTAAGAAGTTTAAACAAATTTGTGATTTTACCCAAGATGAACTTACTGAAATTCTAAATTATTGCGTAACTAATGAATATCTTAAAAAATATTGTATGGATGATTACACTTTAAAAAGAAAAGGAATAAACAGAGCAGATAAATATGAAAAGTCTTTAAAAAATAATGATGAAAAGGAGTTTGTTCTGAATCAAAAAATTATTAATATTGATGAAAAACTTTCAAGTTTAATAAAAGAATCAAGAATATTGTATTTGAATAACGATATTCAAGCCGCAGTTGAAAAAATTTGGGATGCATTTGAAAGAACTAAAACAATATTAAATAAAGATAAGAAAAAAGGAGTCTTAGCAGCTTGTTCAGCCTGCAGCAGTTCTATAGAGAAATATTATGTTGAAGAAGAATACAGAGTATTGACTAAGATTGGGAATGATTTTCAAATTAGACATTTTGAAATTGATAAGATAGAAATTAAAGATAATGAAACTTTATCATATTTGTTTTTTAGGACGTATTCATTTGTAATTTTTGTTGTTCAAAAAATAAGTCCTAGGGGTAAATGAGGGATGACGAAGTTGTGTTAAGCTCATCCGCCTGTTGAAAAAGGGGTAAATAAGGGATGACGAAGTTGTGTTAAGCTCATCCGCCTGTTGAAAAAGGGGTAAATATAATTTGAATTTGAGGCAGTTTGCCAAGATAATTGTAAAATTAAATGACCAATACAAGATCGTTTATGCCAATTTGAAATCCAAATTCTCAAATAATTTCCTACCGCTAGAATTTAGTGTTGTTGGAGAAAACTCCTCATTTACCCCTTACCCCATTCCGATCAAAGCGTTCAAAAAAACAACAATCAAAACGGTTATTAAAACAAAATCAAAATAATACAAAAAAACTCCCTTGTGGGAGTTAAAATCTGGGACGGAAGGATTCGAACCTCCGAGATGGCTGGACCAAAACCAGCTGCCTTACCACTTGGCGACGTCCCATCGCCTGACATTTATTATAATATGATATCAAGATTAATTGTCAAGGCATTTATAGATTATCCGATTATTGTTAATAAACGATTTGTACGGTTATGTTTCTTGAACGTTCTTTATTGTCAAAATCCAGTAATACAACCTGTTGCCATGTTCCCAGATTAAGAAGTCCTCCGACTAAAGCAATATTAACTGAGCTTCCGACTAGTGCTGAACGAACATGCGCATATCCGTTTCCGTCATGCCATATTTCATCATGGTGATAGTCAATTCCTGATGGTGCAATTCTTTCCAGAGCATCTTTCAAGTCTTGTACAAGACCGTTTTCATACTCTATGGTAGTTACTGCAGATGTGCTGCCTTGTATAGAAACACATACAAGAGCATCTTTTAATTCGTGTTTATAAACACAATTCTGAACGTGTTTTGTTATGTTTATTATATCATTATTTCCACGAGTTTTAATCTCAAAGTGTTCATTTATTATTGGCATATTGTTTGCTCCGTTTTCTCAGATTCTTTTATCTGTATATTATCCTTTTTTGTAATGTTCATATTTTCTGCTTTTATAAAAGAATGTCTTTTTTTATATACTACGATAAAGAATATTACAAGAAGTAAGCTGACTCCCAGAATTACATAGTTGAGATATTCTTTAATTGTTTCTCCGAATAACATCAAAACTGTGCTAACTAAAAAGAATCTTCCGCCTCTTCCCAGACAGCTGACTAACGTAAACTTAAGCGGATTCATTTTTAATATACCGCTTGCAATGGTAAATATGTTATATGGTATTGGTGAAAAAGCAGAAAAGAAAACCGCTAATGAGCCATACTGCTCATACAAATTCTCAACAGCTTTAAATTTATCGGATTTGCTTGCAAATAATTTATTAAATAATGGACGCCCGCCGTATCTTCCTATTAAATATCCGATAAGACCGCCCGATACAGAACCGATAGTACATATCAATGCATAAAACAATGCTTTTTGCGGAAGTGTTAAACTCATAGCTATCAATAAAAAATCAGGCGGTAGCGGAAATCCTGGTAAACAGCTTTCTATTGCGGCATTTAGTGCAAGTCCTGCAGCTCCAAATGATTGAAAAAAGTTTCCAATATTAATTATTAATTCATGCATATATTAGTCCTTCTAATCTATTTTAATATATAAAGTTTCTGCTTCTTGTATACTTACATTGCCTGTAGGAACAGTCAAAACTTTAAACTTTTCTATTTTGTTAGAATATTCTATTTCAATTATATCACCTGCTTTTAATTGTTTGGCAGGCTTTGCTACATTTCCGTTTACAATAATTCTGCCCATTTCAGATACAGAATTAGCAACTGTTCTTCTCTTTATAAGACGCGATACTTTTAAAAATTTATCTAACCTCATTACAATCTTTTTATTACCTCATTTACAAGCAATTTGAATTTTTCTTTTGCTTTGTTCGCAGCATTTATAACATCTTTGTGTGACAGACCTACAGTGCTTACTCCTGCCGCCGAATTACATATGCAGCTAAGACCTATAACTTTCATGCCAGCCCATGATGCAACAATTGCTTCCGGAACAGTAGACATACCAACTGCATCTGCACCAATAATCTTTGCCATTTTTACTTCTGCCGGTGTCTCATACGAAGGTCCGGTTAATGCCATGTATACACCTTCTTGAAGCTCTACGCCGATATCTCTGCCTGTTTTCTTTACTAAATTTATGTAGTCAGAGGTATAAACTTCACTCATGTCAGGGAATCTGTCTCCCAGCGAATCATCATTTTTTCCAATCAAAGGATTTACACCCATATAATTTATATGATCTGTTATTATCATTAAATCAGAAGGCTTAAATGAGGGGTTTACTCCACCTGCTGCGTTTGTAATAATAATTGTTTTTACACCTAATTTTTTCATAACTTTGACAGGAAATACAACTTTTTGTATGGAATGCCCTTCATAATAGTGGAATCTTCCTTGCATCATGACTACATTTTTTTCTTTAATTTTTGCAAAAACGAGTCTGCCCTTATGACCAGCGATTGTTGATGCTTCAAACCCAGGAATATCCTTGTAGTCAATTGCAATGTCACAATACTCATCAGCTAACTCTCCAAGACCTGAACCCAGTATAATTCCGATTTCCGGTTTGAACTCTTTAATTTTATCTTTAATGTACTCAACTGCGCTATCGAGCATAAAATCCTCCCTAGAAAAACCCAATAAACATTCTACAATAATAAAAAATCCCTGTATACATTATACAAGGATTTTTTACAAAACTATATATATTACAAGATTACTGTCCAAATGAATCAGTTTGCGGTCTATCTTTTTCCACATACATATCGCCGCCAATTGCACCTGTTCCTCCAAGTACTGGAATGGTCCAAGCTAAAGCACCACCTGTCATTGCTGTTAGTGCTACACCGGCACAAGTTCCAAAAAATGTGCCAAAAGCTCCGCCCCAACCTTTAAAATTTGGATTTTGCTGTACTTGTGTTTCATTTCTTTGAACTTTTACATTTGCTTTTTGATAATTTCTCACAGGAGAATACGCTACTGGATAAATTCTCATCACACACGCTCCTTTCACTATAATCTCTTTATATCTCGGTACTTTGTAAGAATAACTCTTGTTAATATATTTGTCAATCATCCTAAAGAATGAATTTATATATAAAATAAAGCTTTTTAATTAATTTTTTCTATCGTCATTAGGATTATTGATAAAAATTTTTGGTTAATGTATCCTTATTATATTGAGGAGTAAATTATGGTGGTACTAGAGAAAATTACGGAAATTAACAGTATTTTAAAAGATGTATTTAATTTTATACAAACAGATGAGAGGGTAAAAACAGATTTTTATGAATATTTGGCGACAATAGGCTCCAGAAATATCTCGCTGAACCAAATGGAAAAAATATTTTTACCCTATGTCTTTGAAAGAAAATTGGATGATAAAACTATTCTTGAACTATATAAAGATAAAATTGGTAATAACGAAATCGTAGAGAACTTGCTAAATGCGCAAGCGTCAATATTTGAAATAAAAAAGATATTAAAAAACGGTTTTGAATTATATAATTTAATTAATGAAAAAACATATAAAGTTTCCTCTTTGACTAAGATGACTAATTTCAGAGGGGTTTATTCCGGTCAGTATATTGTCGGCAGAATTTTTAAAGATTGTGACGAGTATTATATTATTGAAATTACAAATGTGCTTTCACATTCACAAAAAGAAGAAGCTTACCGTTTTGCAATTATGAAGCTTATTCAAAGCCCGCAATTATTGTATTTCGACAATCCTGATAAGGAGAATGAAATTAAGTCTGTTATTGCGGAAATGTATCAAAAATTTATATCAAGCTTTGGTAAAGATATAATTTTAACAACAAATAAACATGCTGATGATATTATCGGTGCATTTAATGAAGGTGAAGAAATTGACCTATCTGATAAAGGTTGTGATATTGTAAATTACAAATTTTTCCACGTTAAAGAGTTAGAAAACAGTTATAATAACTTCTTGGAAAATTCGATGGGCGGTTTTGCGTCTCATAATGAGACATATGATGTTGCAGTAATTTTTGATAAAGAAAAAGGGCTTTATGCAATTCCATTCTATGCAACTTTTTGTAAAATTTTTGAAGATAAAAATGCTGTGGAAAACGCTAAACAATGTATTGAGTATTTTCTTGCTAATGACTCAATTCCTAATACAATTTTAGAAAGAGTTTCGTCGAAATATTCTAATTTTATGGAAACTGTTAATGAAATATTAGGTGAAAGTTATACATTTGAAGTTTTGGTAAAAAAATACAAGCCGGAGTATTATCAAAATACAATGTATTCTTCTGCAACTGTTTTGTTCTGTTCAAATGCATTTTCTGAAGTGTTTGATTATTTATCGGTAGAAAAACCTGCAGAAAATAAACAAGTTGAAAAAGTCGGCAGAAATGCGCCTTGTCCATGCGGCAGCGGTAAAAAATACAAAAATTGCTGCGGTAAATAACAATTTTTTGTTATAAATACAAAATTATAATTGATATTTCTCTTTACAATAAATATTTTTATATCTATAATATAGTTACTCACTATCCTCAAGTGAATCGGATATGTTTAAAGAGTCATTAACTTTAAATAAATCCAATACGAAAGGAAGAAATACAAATGGCAAACATTAAGTCAGCAAAAAAGAGAATTCTTGTTGCAGAAGCAAACAGACAAAGAAATGTTGCAGTTAAATCTGCAATCAAAACTGCTATTAAAAAAGCTTTAAGTTTAGCAAGCAGTGATGATAAAGATGCACTAAATTCATCAATATCAAATGTTTACAAACTTTGCGATAAAGCAGTTTCAAAAGGAGTTTTGCACAAAAATACTGCTGCAAGAAAAAAATCAAGACTGGTTCTTGCTATTAAGAAATTAGCTAAGTAATTTTTACATTAAACTAATTAGAGAAAAGACCGATATTTATAATCGGTCTTTTTTATTCCCTATTCATTGAAATCAATACTTCCTGCGGAATATATGTATTTTTAACCGCAGAATCTGTATTTGCCATAAAAAATTCTATGCTTTCACCCTGATTTATTCCTAATTTATCAAAAGGTATGCAAATATCAATTACATCTTCGTAAACCATTTTTATGCTTTCAGGGTCGTCTAATGTCCATATATCAGGGTGTAAAACAGTCGTTAATCTTAACGGGTATAACGTGTCTTTTACAAGAGTTATAGTTAATTCGTGCTCAAATTTTTCCGTAAGAATCGGGTATGGATTATCTGTTCTGCTTATAAGTCTTATATGCGCACGGTTCCCAACTCTTGATGAATTTCTCGTGTAAATATAAAATTGATTTATCCTGTCTGCAAAACTGATTTCGTTTGCGCCTTTGTTAACGTGCAATCTGAAATATATATTTTCTTTATCACAACCGAAATCTATTTTATCCACATTTTTATTTTCCCTATAAACCGGACCGTCAAGCATTGTAATAGTGCCGGCATTATACCAATTGTCCGCACTTTTAACTAATCCATCCATGTTTGGTGTAATGGAACGCTTAGGACGCTTAAATGGTACTTCAATTTTTGTAATTATTGAATTATCTAAGTATTCGGGGTATTTTTTGTCTAATAATATGTATATATTTTTCAAACGTTCTCTGAACATATAGTCGAATAAGAAATCCTGACCTGAATTATTCGGTTCTCCATACCACCAAAACCAGTCGCTTCCCTGTGCTATATACAATTCTTTTTTTGCTCGCTGAATATTCGGGTGGTTTTTATTTTGCTTAATAAATGAGTTTAAATCATCCTTTGTTTGTTTTAGTGCAGCCCAAGCTTTGTTTTTTTCAGGTTCACCTATCCAGTACTGGAAAGTTTTATCAATCCAAGATCCAGGATAAATCCTTTTTAAGCTTTTTTTATATTTATCATTTTCAATATAATCACTTATCAAAACTGTTTCAAGTGAATTATCTTCTTCTATTAGTCCATATATTTTTTCTAAAAATTCAATCCCGTCATTTTGATAGTTTTCCCAACAATTTTCGCAATCTGCAGCTATTGTAAGTAAATGTGTGTTATCAGGAGAAACCAGTAATTTGTTTTGAATGGTTTTTATTTTTTCATACATATCACTTGCAGCCATATTGGGATTAATTCCTGCATATTCAAAATTAATAAGATTAGGTATAGAACGTTCTCTGAAAATTACATCAATATCAAATTTTTTGTTTTGATAATTGTATACTTTTAAAAGGTGATACGGATCACTTAAATTGCCTTTAAAATCTCTTATAAAGTCAAAATTAATTGAACTTGATAAAATACATTCATCAGAAATTGTCCACTTAATTCCCTCATGAGCAAGTACTGCTAACGTTTTTTGTCCGATACATAATTCAGGCGGCCACATTCCTTTCGGTCTAACACCAAAAACCTCTTCAATTCTGTCCAAAGCTGTTCTTATCTGGACTTTTGCATCATCGCCCATGCCAAGAATGTTAGGTAAACCTGCTGATGTTAATGCAGTTTTGGCGGAAGCTTTTGCATCAATTAGTATCGGTAATATTGCATGATAATATGGGCTTGTTGTTAATTCTACTCTTCCTTCTGATATATATTTTTTGTAAGTAGGAATAATTTCTCTTATAATTTGTTTCTGAATATCTAAAATTTCAATTCTGTCATCTTTGGTATAGCAATTCTTTTTATCCCACAATTCTTGTAATCTGGGGTATCTTTTGTAATGTACCGGATCAATCCATACCAAATTGAAAACTGCCATTAAATCAGCATATTCTTGAGCGTTAAAATCATCGATTGTAAAATTTTCTCTTGAAAAGCGCTTTTGGTAAAGATAACGGTAAGTCTCATTTTTAAAAACCATTGTTTCAAATTTAGTATTAAAAAAATTATTTAAAATAAAAGATTTTTCTTCATCCGATAAATTATCTGTATCTGCAGTAGTTAACTCTGAATGTATATCATTGTAATTGTTTTCACCATAATCAATAATTGCATCTAAAAGAGCCGGAACTATATTAAAATTCAATTTCAGCTTGGGGAATTTTTCTAAAAAAAGAGCCATGTCTAAGTAGTCTTTTACCGCATGCAACCTAACCCAAGGCATTAAGTACGTACCCTCAAGCTCATACACAGGTTGATGCATGTGCCAATAAATCCCTAGCGACAGTTTCTTATTATTATTCATATTGTATTAATTATACATAATTTAAGCAGATATCGCAATAAAAAATAATGTCAGATAAACTTTTATTAAATGAAGATATTAAAAAAAATACTGATTTTTCGTATGTTTAAATATTAAAGCTTTTTCTTGAACCTTCTTCGTGATACAAACCACCGCCGCAAACTGTTTCTACAATTTTTAAAACAAATTCTCTTGCAGCATCGGTATTATTTAAAAAGAATTCTCTGTTTGCTAAGTGTTTTATTTTAAATATAGAATTTTGAGATTTGTCAGCCGGAACATAAAGTGAAGCAACTTCTTTATCTAAAAGAACTTCCATAATATCATTACGGCTGTTTTTCCCTTCCATAAGTTCGTTATAATTTCCGTTAATCGCCATTATACGACCTGAAAACATTGGAGTTGCACCTTCTCTGTACAAAGCTTGAGGCTCAAAATTGCATCTTGTAGTCAAGCTTAAAGTGTGCCATAAAATATTTATAATAACTATACTTTTATCTTTGTCATGCTCTACAGAAATATTTTGTGTAGTGATTCCTCTGGATGCAAATGATTGTTTTAATGAATCTGCTATTACTTTTAAATTATCTATCATTTCTGAAAAAATCTCAGTAGTATTCATTGTTGCATGTTGATAATCTAAAAACTGTTTATACATATGCGTAGAAACAAGTCCGATTCTCTCTTGTATAAGCGTAGACTTTCGAAAAGAAGTCTCCATATTATTAAAATTTTCGTAACCTTGACTCAACTATAGCCTCCTAACATGATTTTACACTAAATTATAGTCAAAGTTAACAAATTTTATTAAGTTTTGTAAAATTTTTTTAATTTAATGTTAATGCGTTTATAAATTGTGGAATTTATCACATAGGTTATTTTGTGTAGCCTTATGATGAAAGGAGAATTAAAAATGGAAGTTTTAAATTTAGTATTATTCGGATGTGTATTTTATTTAGCACTTATTGGAATTCCTACATTATGTGAAAAAAGGGGTAAAGGGGTAAAGGGGTAAAGGGGTAAACAAAATATGACGAAGCTGCAATCAAGCTGCTTCGACGTATGTTGTATTTATAAATATTTTTCCAGACGCTTATATTCATTTATAAGATGTTGTTTTGTCGGATTTATATCTATTATGTCCCAAGGAAGAGATTCATCAAATTTAAAACCTTGTATAGACTTTAATGTATCTATGTCAAATTGTTTCGCTGCGCTTTTGTATGCGCCTAATTTGCCGCCATTTTTATAAACATTAATCAGAAGCGGAGTAATTTTATTATCTGAGCGAGATAGTACTGTTTGCCAATAGTCCCATTTAGCACTGGAAAATTTAGCGGAAATTCCTAATTTTTTTAATTCTTTTCCCAGATACTGTTGTTTTTTTTCAAGTGATTTTGTTTCTTCTCTGCAAGACCATTGGAACGGAGTTTGCGGCTTAGGTACAAATGTAGAGAATGAAAATTCTATATTAAAACCTTTATTCTGTTCTTTAATTTTTTTTGCTAGTCTTAAAAATTCATTTATGTCCTCATTTGTTTCGGAAGGAATACCAATCATAGAATATATTTTTAGTCCTTTTAAGCCATTTTCTCTTGAAATTTTAATTGCATTTAAAATTTGTTCTTCTTTTAGATTCTTATTAATAAATTTTCTTAATCGCTCACTAGCTGCTTCTATAGCAATTGTTGAATGCTTTTGACCACCAAGAACCAACGTTTTTATTAAATCAGGAGTAACCGAATCTGTTCTCAAAGAAGAAATACCAAGCTCAATCTTTTGACCGGATTCTATTTTATTTTTTATATATTTCATAATATTATCAAATTCAGGATGAGAACTTATTTGTGCGCCAAGAAGTGCAATTTTATTTGTATATTTTAATCCCAGTTCTATAGCATTTATTATTTTTTCATAATCGTAGTATCTGAAAGGAAGATTTGTATAAGAAGCAGTGCAAAATGCGCATCTGTTCATGCAACCTCGAACGACTTCAATAATAAATGTGTCCTTAAAGTAACTTTTATTGCTAATTATTGGAGTATATATGATATTTTCCAGTTTAACAGTATTTTTTTTAGTTCTATTTCTGTTATTGATATAAACTCCGTCTATATTGCCAATTAAATTTAATGTTTCTTGTTTTGACAGTTCTTTCTTTAATATATTAAGAACTTTTGTAAAAACTTCTTCTCCATCACCTATTATCATAAAATCAAAAAAATGTTCATATGGTCTCGGATTTGTAGTTATTACAGGACCGCCTGCAAATATAAGAGGGTAATTATCTTTTCTTTCTTCAGAATAAAATGGTATATGTAATTTGTCTAAAATCTCTAATACTCCCAAATAATCAAAATCAAATGACATTGAAAATGCTAATGCATTAATCTCTTTGGCATTGATATTCATTGAATCTGTAGAAATTCTTATTGCATTTATCCCGTCAGTTGTATCTGCAATTTTGTACAACCACATGTATCCCAGAGAAGAAAGGGCAAATTCTTCTACGGCAGGATATGCCATAACAAAATTATATTGACCTGTGTTTGGTTTATAAAGTTTGTTCATATATTTAAATATACAATACAAATATGCAATTTCCATATTCTATATTGTCATATTTTAATTTGCATCAAAATCTCATTGAAAATTTTACAAAATAAAAACTGACTCTATTTTCCCTTTTGAGTCAGTATAAGTATTTTCTCTAATAATTTTGGGAGGAGATTTGGGGATAGTTGATATGAGCATGCTACAATAAATTTTTTATTTATGATATATTTTGTCAAGAAAAATTTACAAAATGTAATAAAAATTTACATTTAAATTGCTTAACTATGCTTAAATTAACTAATAACTTAAATTTTTAATAAATTGAAAATAAAATAAATTTTTATATATGCTTTAAATTTTTACAATTTTACAAAATCCGGTACTTGATTTTTTGCATTTCTCATTTGCATATATTGTGTTTTTAATTTTTCTTTTTCTTCAGGAGTTGCATTTTGCGCTTTTTCATCCAATTGGGTATATAATTCACGTTCAGCTTCGTTTGCTTTTATGTATACATCCATTTCTTTACCTTTTTTAAAAGCATTAACCTTACTGTTGTATGCAATTTTAGGCGCATTGAAAGCGGTATATAGGATTGCAAAGCCTGTAATTCCTGCTGCTATTAGGGCTACAAATATGCCTATTGTTTTTAGAATTCTATCGTTTTTTGCTGCTTTCTTTTTATGCTCTAATTCTTGTTTTATTTTATCTATTTCTTTTTTATCATTTTTAGCAAGCCGTTCTGAAAAATCAAATACTGAATCTACAACAAACTCTCCGCCTTCTGCAAGTTCGGCAAGTAAATAACCACCCAATGCCAAGCCGCCAATAAAAGTAGTCTTTATTAAGTTCATAACTTCGCCCCTGCGTGAAATAGGGTTATCATCACCGAGCTGCACCTGTACCTGCTCCTGCTTATTTTTTCTTTTTTTGAATTGCGGCTTAGCGTATTGTAAATTATTAAATTCTGTCGTTAATTGTATAGCCATAACTTTTTCCAATCGGTAACTGTTTAAAAGACAAAGATTTATACACCTTTAACCATAATGCCGTTGCCGTTATCAGCCATCTTAACAGTAGTGTAATGGTTTATTTTATCATCTAAAGAAACTTTATCATTTTTAATTTCAGAATCTATGTCTTCATATATATTAGATTGAGCGGACTTTTGTCTTGAAAAAACATCCATTTCTTTTTCTCTGGCATATGCATTAACTTTTGTATTGTATAATTTTGCCGGAAGTGTAAGTCCAAGCATTGCCAACCCTGCTGCCACACCAATTAAAGTCGGATATTTCCATCCTGATTGTTGAACTTTAGGAATAAAAGATGACAGTCCGCCAACGATACCACCTGTTAATATACTGCCTCCAACGGAACCTAAAATTGCTAAATTTCTTTCTGATTTTCTGCTGATTGGATTTTCATAATTTTCACCGGATTTAAAATTGGTGTTATAACGTGAATAATTAAAACTAATTGGCTGAATTGGCATAAAACCTCCTATACACATTTTCTACACTCCTATTAAAACAGGTAAAGATTAAAAATTGCGCATATGTAAAGAAATTGTTACATATAGAGTTTGCGGAAAAATTAAAATTTTCCCTGCAAACTCTGGGGAACGGTTTCAAGTCAGACTACGTGCTATCCCGCACCTAGT
>CADBTL010000042.1 GCA_902797575.1 uncultured bacterium | reverse complement strand
TACAGTTACACTTGAACTAAGAACAATTGTCATTGTTTTATCACCGATTTTTACTTTAGCGATTAATGCATCTGATTGATTTCTTTCAAACGTAGCTGTTGCGCCGTATTTATCAACAAATGCTTTAAGTTTTGCTGCACTGCCTTCGATACCATTTACTGCATCAAATAATTCACCTTTATTAGTATCAGGTTTTGCAGCTAGAACTGCTTGCATCAAATCTTTATAATCCTTGTATTTACCATATTCTTGTCGATTTAATTCTGATGCACTAAATGTACATCCTTTAAGGATAAGTTCAGCAATATTGTTATTATCCTTATTTAATGTAACAGTTGTGTTTGCACCATTATACGCTACTTTAACAGATAACTTGCCGCCTGATTCGGACTCAACTGTAATAGATACTTTTGACCAGTCTTCTTCTTTTATACCTAATGCTGTTAAAATAGCTGTTTTCATTGCATTAAAGTCTGTATACGGTCTATCCTTGATTGTATTTAATTTAGTTTGACCATCTTGTTTTTTTACTTCACTGGTATATGTTTCGATAGAATACTTAGCTTCGTCAATGATGTCGTCTTCGTAGAATTCTTTATTGCTTGCCCATTCATTTTGTGCATCGCTTACGATCTTATTCCAGTATGTATCAAAACCTGTTTCACTACCGTTATTACAATATTTCCAGTATAGGCGCAATGAGTCTTTGAATCTGCCAAGAAGGTCTGAAATACCTTGTTTTGCAGCATCTTCTGATTCATACGTGTATTTCTTCTCTGCGTCGACTTCTTTATTGTCTTTATCAACTATTTTAGGTTCTTGTAGTGGTTCATCGGTTTTAACTTCAGGAGCATTTTGTTCACCATTAGAACCTTCTATTATGTCTTTAACTTTTTGCGGATCTTTTAAAATTTCTGTTAATTTAGGCAAGAATAATTCTTCAAATGCTTTTTGAGTACTCATTCCGTAATTCTTATTATTGCCCTGAGTAATAGCTTGATCCCAGACTGCAGCAACAAAGTCTGCAATATTGTTTTCTGTCAGACCAAGTGCTTTTAAGGCACTATTGCTCGCTAATTGTGATTTCATATAAGTAACGATATTATTAAACAAATTTGTTATTCTTTCATTTTTTGCTTCATATCGTCCATTAACTTTTGTAAGTGTAAAACTGCTTCCACCCGTACCAGCATTTTCGCTTACCTTATCCCAAGAAAAATCCTTTAAGAATGATTCCATTACAGGATTTGCAGGAGGATTTTCGCCACCTTGTGCAGGAGGAGTTATTTTAAGAGCATCGTTAATACATTCTATAGCCTTCTTAATAATATTGTCTTCGCTAAGAGTAGCAGGTCCTTTGTCTTTATATATGCCGGCAGCCCACGCATGCACTCCTCCCTTTACTATACTATCAAATTTGCTCAGTTCACCGCCATTATCTGTAAAATATTTTTGTAATGCAGTTAAAAATTTTGTAATAGTATCGTCAATAAACTTATGCATTCCTTGGGAACCGTTATTCTCTGTGCTTGAATAAGTTGTTGTTGCAGTACTTGGTGTGTTGCCTTTATCATCTTTGATTTCAGGTGGAATTTGTGTTTGATCGGAAGAATCGTCTTTGATTATACCTTCTTTCTTTAATGCATTAAATAATTTTTCACTAATCGTTACAGATGTTGATTTACCATTCTTAGATATAGTTACTTTATAGCTTCCGTCTTCTTGTTTTTCAGGTGTTAAGGTGTAACCATCGTTATTCTTTAAAATTAGCTCAAATGCGTTTGCTTTATCTTCTGTAGTTGCATCATTAGGCAATACAGCAGTTAATACAACTTTTGTTTGAGCAAATGCTTTATAGGTTTGATTATCACTATTAGCATATTTATCAAATGCACCTTTAAGTACAAGTTCTGCAATGCTACTATTATTTTTTCCTACATTTACAATAATCTCCTGACCATTAACTGATAATTTTACATTTAATATATCAGTTTCGTTTTCACCTTTTTTGACTTCTCCGGTAACTTCAAACGCAACACCTTGTGTTAAGCCTGCATTTTGAAGAGCTATTTCCAAATCAGCCCAAGTTGTATATGATTTACCACTTAAAGTATCAAGTCCGGCCTGACTGTCTTTCCCATCTGTATAAGGACTAACATCAATGTCTTCAGCATTTTTAAGTTCTTCTGATGCGCTAGCAGGAAGTGTTACAGTTGCTCCTGGTTCACCATCATCTCCCATATCATAAGAAAATCTTACAGTCCAACTGCCGTCTTTATTCTGAACAGCTTGAATATGAAAATTACTCATATCAAAGTTGTGACCACAAGCATTAACTGCTGTTTTTATTGTGCTAAGCAATTGTTCATATGTACTAAACTTACCTGTAAAGTATGAGCTAAAGATATCTCCAGGTGTAGGTGTCGTTGGTGTTGTAGAAGGTGTTATATTTGGCATTGTAGGATCTTCGACATCATAAGTTCCTGCCGGTTTGATTTGAGAAGGTTTAATGCCAAGCTCTGTCCATAAACCTGTTTTTACGTTGTCAGTAATATTTTTACCGCAAATAATTTTGTATGACTTTCCATCTTTAGTTACTATTAATTCTATCTGAGTCTTGCTGTTATCTCTATATTGTGCATTAACTTCAAAGCCAAGACTCTTAAGGTCTCTAATGTCTTGTGCTATATTAGTATAGCTACCGCTTTCAAGACCATATGCTAAAAATGCAGCTGTTTGTTTATCTTTACCACTACCGGCAGCATCAATAAAATCAGCATATTTTAATACTGAAGGTAATAAATGGAAATATCCGTTTGATACACCCTCATCTTTATGAGTAATTACGCTATGTAAGTGGAAGATGCTTTCAAAATCATCACCAAAATCAGCCTTTAGAGCTTCGATGTTTACACGGAATTTGCCACCTACTTCAATGACATATTTACTAATTACTTCTTTTTCTTCTGCAGAGAGAGCATTATAAAAACTAGTAGATTGTCCATTACTTGTTATTTCTAATACAAAAGATTCAAGGTCATTTACGACTGCTTTTCTGACTTCACTTCTGTCACCGTCTTTGAAGCCTAATACGGCCCATGCTTTTTCTTGATTAAATACATATTTGCCGTCTTCAGCCTGAGTAAGTACCCCAATTGCTACAAACTTGTCAAATTCATCACTTGTAATACCATATTCACTAATTGCAGTGTTTTTATCAATTGTTCCTGTCGCAGGAGGTGCAAACTTAGCCTCGATTTGAGATTTTGCTTCCGCTTCGATTTCTTTATATGAAACTTTTCCTGCAGAACCAAATTTGTCAATTATTGCATCCTTGACAACATTTGCCCAAAATACTTCAAATTGTTCTTTTGTTCCGCCTTTTGACATAAACAGTTCTTCGCACGAATCCTTAATATCATCTAATACACTGTCAACAAAAGCTGCCATTTGAGCAGGGGTAAATGTGTATTGTTTTGCTTTTAATTCATCAAGTTTTGCTGTATCAAGAATATATTGTCCATCTTCTTCGCCTGCGGTAATAGCAGAATTAATATCATCACCAAACAAGTTACGTAATTCTTCTACTCTGGTTGAATCTATAGTAACAGTAGTAGCGTTTCCTCCTGTACTACCGGAATCACCGCTTTCGCTGGTTATTGCATTGGTAAAAAATATGTAATTTATATTATTAAATGTAAATGCAAGTGTTGAACCATTGTTAGCTTGTGAAAAACTTGAAAGAATCTGTGCATCTCTTAATAAGCTTTGCAAATTTTCAAATTCTTCTTTTGTTAAAGCCATTGCATTATCTGCATATTCAGCAATAAAATCTTGTAATGCTTCTTGAGCGGCACCAACTCCTTCATCTTCACCTGCACCATCGGCTTTATTTGTTAAGTATGTTTGTAATCCTGCAATTGTTTTTGGATTTACATCAGCAGGTAACTTAGATGTATCAAGTGCGTATGTTTCTGCTTTTCCGTCAACAGTTACAGCAGCTTTAAAATATTGCTCAGCCTCAGGGAATTGTGTTACCAAAGCGTTATAATCATCTTTAGAAATAGTATCAACAGTAACATTATCTAAAGTGTCACCAGCAGCTTGTTTATCACAGCTGATAGTATAGGTTTTGCCGTTATACGTAAAGCTGATAACTCTATCATTTGCAGTATCATAATTTTCGGTGTCAATCTCAACGCCTTCGATATCTTTTAATAATTGCTCTGCATTATATTTAGAACTATTTCCTTCTATAAATAACTTGATAATATAATTAATTTCTTCTTGAGCTTCTCCTGCTTCCGGATTCGAATCAACTCCTTGTAATTCTGAAAGCTCGTGATTCAAGGCATCTTCTAAATCTTGCAGGTTTGGATTAGTTTTTGCATTCACTGCTGTGAAAGCTCTCATAACAGCAGCACCAACTTCTGCTTCTTTACCTGCACCAAGTTTCTGTTTCATTGCATTTATGATTGGCTCAATGTTTTGCATGATTATATTACGCTCAGTTCTACCTTCTGCACCGACTTTTTCCATAGCTTCTTTAAAGCTCTTTAAATCTTCTTCACTTGTAATCCCTAATTCTTTAAGTTTCTGTTTTTCTGCGTCATTAAGCTCTTGTTTTAATTCGAGCTGTGATAAGTTTAATGAGCTGAGGTTGAGTTTAATTGACATGTTTTTGTCTCCTTTTTATTATTAATACTTCTTCTTTTTTCGATATATCCCGATACAATGAGGTAAAGTGGTAAATGTAATGAATAAATTTTTGTTATACAAAACAATAATTTATATATTCCTTTGTTGTTTTTAGTGTTATTTTGAGTAATTCTTTTTTGTTAATTACTATGCATTTTGCATTTCCGATGTTGAATACTGTTCGTTCACTCTTTACCGGCATAATTTTTGTAGCCAGTTCTTTTGCTTCTTCAAGTGTAGCTATTTTTGTAAATTCTGAAAGCCTTTTTTTAAATCTCTCTACCTTTTCGTCATTCTGTTCTGTTACAAATAACTTGAACATCATTTCGTTATAACCCGCAACTTGACCGCTTTTTTTCTTCATTTCATAGTCGCTTGTCTGTGCTTGTCTGTGTTCGAATTGCATTTATTTACCTCTATTCTTTATGTCCTGTTTTGTTTTTTGAGCATGATATTACTAATATACTCCCCATGTATAACGGTATATTTTTTAAAAACTTTAATAAATTTGGAATAATTTTTACAATTCTTAATATATTAGTATGAGATGAATTATGATTAGTCACTTGTGTTTGTTTATTTATACACATTAGTAAATTCAAAGTAAAATAATTTTATATATGCATAAAGATATTATTATCATCTAAAGGTTTAATAAATGCTTTTTTTAGTAATTTTGCACCAATATCTTTTCTTCTGTCAAAATCTCCGATTATAAATAAGCTTCCTGGTTTTAATATATGTTCTGCTGTATTTAAAATCGTTTCAATATAATCATCACTTAAATATGGAAATACGTTTCTGCACATTACTACAGAATTACCATTGTCTTTTATCTTACTTAATTCTGATAAAATGTCACCACGTTTAAAATGAATATTATTTTTTAATTCTTGAATCGGTTTATAAGATGTTAAATCTGAAAAATCACGAAATAAATCTCCTTTTATATCATGCGGTTTAGAGAATTTAACAAAGTAGTTATTTAAATCTATGCCATAATTCTTTTTTGTAAAATATAGTTCTGAATCAATCATATTAATAAAATGTTTTTTTGTTGCATCAATAATTACAGGATCAATATCTGATGCATGAATCGGAAAAAATTTGTGGTATGCGGTTTCGGGAATTTTTTCCATTAATGATATTGCGTATGAGTACGCTTCTGAACCGTCTGAACAAGCTAGTGAATATGAATTAACCCGTTTTTTATCTGCAAAATTATTTAAAATATAATTGGTTAATTTTTTCCAATCCAAATCTTCTCTAAAAATGTTAGTAGATGTTTGTATGTAGGAATGCCCAAATTTATTAAAATCGCGTAAAGATTTATATGTGTATCTTCGGCAGCAGCTTGTGAAAGTTGGCTTTTTGTTATCATGTATATTAATTGCGGATATATTCATAATATAGATAAAACGCCAAAAAATTTTTTTTGCGGGTATTTACATACAAAAAACGGTACTCGAGATTTCGAGTACCGTTCTGCAATCAAAATAATAATTACTTGCTAAGAAGTGTTTTGAATGCTTTACCAGCTGAGAATGTAGGAACAGTCTTAGCAGCAATCTTAATTGCTTTACCAGTTTGTGGGTTACGACCGTTTCTAGCAGCTCTCTTCTTAGATGCAAATGTACCAAAACCAACTAAAGTAACTTTGTTACCTTTTTTTACTGAAGTTTGGATTGTATCAATTGTAGCTGATAAAATCAATGATGCATCTTTCTTAGATACTTTTGCTTTTTTTGAAATTTCTGTAATTAACTCTTCTCTGTTCATAACAGTCTCCTTTCTTAAGTACTTAATCATTATATACACAAATCCCAATAAATGCAAAGGTTTTTTTATTTGTAAAATTTGTTTACATTTATTTATAGGCATTCTGAGAATATAATAAGAAAAAGATGGACTATTATTGGGCTTTAGCCTCTATATGCAACAAGAATACCGCCCGGAACTTCTACTATATCGTATTGAAATTCACAATCTTTATCTACTGCATCAACAAAAGTTTGCACTTTTTCGGCATGGGAAATAATATTATCGGCAACAAGCATGCTTTTTGGAGTAAGATGCGGTTTTATTAGGTTAAAATAATCAACATATTCGCGCTTACTTGCATCAATAAATACAAAATCAAACTTTTTATCTTCCGGAAAACTTCTGATAACATCACAAGCAGAACCTTGTAAAGGAGTTATGATATCATCAACTCCGCACTTTTTAAAATTTTCGATTGCTATACTTTGGCGTTTTTCATAAAACTCAATTGTAGTAAGATGACCGCCAGTTATTTTTAAAGCCTTTGAAAGCCACAATCCTGAATATCCGTTAGATGTGCCGATTTCTAGGGCATTTTTAGCATTCATCATTTTTATGAACATATTCAGCAAAACGCCGGTTTTTCGAGGTATATTCCAAAAGTCTTTTTGAGTTTTCTCTAATTCTGCCATTACGCTGGCAGTTATATCATCCATTTCTATATCCATTTTAATTTTCCTAAAAGTACTATTCAAATAATTTAACTTTATCGGCTATAATTACGTCCTTGATAGGAATACTAAGTTCATACGTTTTTATAATAGAACCGGCTTTTAAATCTAGAATAGAGTAATAATTATTTTTTAAATCTGTAATTATTGCATAATCCATGCCGGATATTTTTTGCAAACCGGCAGAATAACCGCCTGTTTGAAGATTTATGGTACCAATAATATTATTAGTAACAGTATCAAGTATTTGTATTTCATTATTTTGTGCACCAAGTATGTATAGAATATTGCCATATAATAACATTGACGTAGGTTTGCTGACTGTTGTAAATTCATTTACAAGTCCTAAAGTATCATAATCTATAACTGCAATACGGCTTTTTGTTCTGCTGGCAATAAATATTTTATTATTAGAGTATGCTAATGAAGAAACATTCGGAAATTTACCTATATCCTTCATTGTATAGCCTTTTTGAAGCTCTATTGCCCATATTTCATTATTGAGTTTGTCTACGTAAAATAATCTTCCTTCACTCAAAATAATGTGTTCACAATATCCGTTAATTTTAATTTTTTGGACTAAACACATTGACTTCAAATCAATAACGAAAATAGTTGATGCTGAAGGAGCAGTTATATAAGCTTTATTATTAGATTCATCCAATAATATTTGTTCCGGATTTGAACCTAAAGCTATTTGTTTGATAAATCGAGAATCAGCAACTGAGACAACATCGATAAACGGTCTGTCATATGAAGTTACAAGTAAAAATTTTCCATCATTAACAGCTTTTACGTCTATTGGGATTGACTGCTGCGCAAGTGAATAACTTGGAGTTGAATGAGCAGGTTCTACTACTTGAATATTTTTTGAATAATTTGTAGTGACAAAAACAGTTTTATTTACAAGTTCAGAAATCAATGTCTGCGGCGTAACCGGTTCCGATTGTTTCAAAAATTCTTCATAAGAATCGTCATTGTTAACTTTGATTAAGTCTTCATTTTTTGTGTCTATTTTAAGATTTCCAATAATACCTTTAATATTTTCAGGAATTATTAAACCGCTCGGAACCAACATCTCTTGAGGGAGAAGTCCGGTTCTTACTTGAAGTGGAGGTTCTGCCTGATGTAATACGGTTCTATGTCCTTGCCCGTCTGATAATAGCTTCATTAAAACAAAATCATTATTAAATATAACTATATCAGGTTCTTGATTAAGATTTAAACCTGCGGGGAAAGTCTGTTTTATGTCAAGCGACTTAATATCGGTAAATAAAGACGGATATAAAGGTAAATATACTGTATTTGTCGGGAAAATAATAACGCCGTCAAATCTTATATCTGCGTTTGGAATATTTTGTTCAATATATCCTTTTACATCTTCCGGAAACTTTGCGGCAAATGAGTTTGCGGCAAATGTAACCAATATTCCTATGAGTAATAATAATTTACGCATTCTTTCTCCGAAACTTTCTCACAATTATATTCTACCACAACATAAAATAATTAAAAAATATATATTTAATTATTATAAAATTTTTTTTAATTTTGCAAGCATAGAAATATACATTATCAAACAGAGTATTATAGCAGAGAATCCAAGTGCATACCAAAATCCCAAAAGATTTAAATGATAATGCAATCCAAGCAGACACCCTAAAGGAAATGCAATAAACCAATATGAAATAATGTTAGATATCATTACTATTTTTGTTTGTTTAATGCCTCTGAAAATTCCTGACAAAGTAACCTGTAAGCCATCAAAAATTTGGAAGAAACATAAAACATAAAGTATCGGAATACAAATTTTTATAAGTTCTAGGTCTGACGTAAAAAATTCAGCAAATTGTTTTGCGAATATTCCTACAGTTACGGCAGAAATTGCCATAAAACCAATACTCATTTTTATTCCTGTGTATGCGTATTGTTTTAATAATTTAAACTTTTTTGCACCATTCAGATATCCGACTTTTACCGCAACAGCATTTGAGATAGCAAGAGGTACCATAAATGATACACTTGTTAAAGTGCATACTATATTATGAGCTGCTGCGTAAATACCAGAAATCCGCCCCATTACGATAGCAATAATATTAAATCCGAAGAATTCAACCATTACCGCTAATGAAGAAGGTATTCCGACCCTTAGTAAATCTGTGTAATATCCGATGGTTTTGCCGATACTGATTTTAAGTTTAGTGTAACAATATATTAATAGCACCCCTCCCATAAAATATCTTGTGATAAGGCTTGCTATTGCAAGTCCTTTTGCGCCCATTTCCGGAATAAAACCATACCCAAAAGCAAAAATAATATTTAATCCTACATTCAAAAAAATGCAAAAAATAGTTAAAAGATTTGGGAATACAACTATTTCATAAGACTGTAAATATTCTTTTGCCATGCAATGGATATATCCTCCAAAAGTTGCAAAAGCTGTTACGAAGAAGTAATCTTTGACCATTTTAACCAAGTTAGTTTCAAAGCCTAATTTATCAATAAACGGTATGCAAGCCAGAATAATCAAACATACCAAGGATGATAGAACACATGTGAATTTTAAAGAAGGATAAAAATAATTTTCAACAGATTTACCTTCACCTCTGTAATTAGATAGTATTGCAGATATTGTTCCAAGTATACCTATGCCGAAAATCATTATGCAGTTTGTAATTGCAGTTGCAAGGCTGATTGCGGCAAGTGTTTCCGTAGAGTGTTTGCCGGCGACAACAACGTCACCAACCCCTATCATGATAAAACCTAAATTCCCATAAATAATAGGAATTGCTATTTTTAGTATATCTTTTACGTGTAAACGAGTCAGCATAAAATGATTATAACATAGTAAATAATCTTCAAATGATTATCTGTTAATTATTGTGATGACCAACTGAAAAACAAAGTTTCGAAACAAAATTTTGAAAGAATTTAAAAAATTTTGTAAACTATTGTAACAATATTTTGATTTTGACTAAAGAATTTATCAAAAATGCCGATATACATGTTGATTGACAAAGCAGTGGTGAAACATGGGAATTGGCGAATTTAACCTAAAAGACAGCAATGGCTTATTATTTAAATTGGAAAATCTTAAGGAGCTTAATAAAAGCGCTCTCAAAGATCAGGCTGCGATAAATATTTTTAATATATTTGATACAAATGGGGATGATAAATTAGATAAATCAGAATTAAATTCACTATTTAATGCAATGGCAGAAGCTGCAAAATCAAATGGTAATGCCTCTGTTTTTGAATTAGAAGAGGCTGAAATGTACGTAAATGGGTGTAAAACCCTAAAAGAGCTTGGTGTGAAGGCATTAGACATATTTGACTTTCTAGGTTCTTTAGCAAAATCTGAACTCAATAATCAAATCAATTTAACAAAAAAGGACAATGATTTTACTTATACCATGACGTTAGATGAAGGTATTACTGAAGACTCAGAAGGCATATTAAAATGGAATGCAGATTCTCTTGCAAAAATTAGAACAGTTTATCCGAATGCAGAAATAGCATATTTAAAAAACGGAAAAGTAGTAATATTAGATAAAGCAGGAAAACCTGTTTATGACAGAAACGGGAATCCTTTAGAGATTGAATTTAAGGAACATCAGAGAGTTTTCTCTGAAGATTTAGCCGAAATGATAGTGTTGGGGCATAAAGCTGATCCAATGGAAAAACTCATGCATCAAGCAGAAATACAAGCAGAATTAAACAGACTAAACTCATTAGAAACACCATCTGAAAGTTATTTAGAATTATCACGTTCAATTGCTTTTCAAAAAATGAATAAAAAAGAGCAAGTAGAAGCAATGTTATTGTGGACAGGAGAAAAATTTTATGATGCAAAAGAGCGGGGCGATTATGCAGCCATGAAAGAATACTTGGTTGAGGGTTTTGGACTTGCCTTTCAAAAGATGGATATGGCAAGTATTGGTAATACAAATATATCAATAGAAGGATTTAAAGATTTTTTAAAAACTTGGTCAGGCTTAAACATGATAGTTAAGCAGTTGGATAAGACTATAGATGATGGTAATGCAAATAATCTTTCTGAAGCAGAAAAAATTTGGGCATTTACCAAGGGTGTCGGTGATGCCGTTGACAGCTTTATTGGAACTCAGGGTATAGCATTTATGGGAACATTGGCACTGGCAGGAGAAGCGGCTGCCGCAGGTGGAATAGGTGAAGCTTGGGCTGTTACTACACAAGCATATTTTGCATATGAGGGAATTGGCTCAGTTGCAGAAGGAGTTCAAGTATTAGAAAATGCTGAGACTGAAGATGACTACAGACAATCCGGTTCAATGATTGGAAATGGCGCAATAATGCTTCATGGTGCGTATAAATCATTTAAAGGAGCTCTAACCGGGAAATTGCAAGCCGGTATAGAAATGCGTAAGGCTATAAAAGAAATAAAAGAATGTAAGTCAATGGAGGAAATAAAAGAATTAAGAGAGAATTTGTCTGATTTACCTTACTCAGAAGAAGAAATTGCATCGATGAATAGAGAATGTATAAAACGTATGTCAGAACTGGCTAAAGAAGAAGGTAATGTAGAAGCAGAGAAACCTAGATTCGGACTGGAAGAAGATATGACTATAAAACCGGAAACAGAAGTAAAAGAAAGAGATGGTGCAAAAATTGAACAAAAAACTGTAACCAAGGAGGAAGCCGGTGTCGATATAAAACGAAATATTTCAAATGAAGATATGCAAGAATTATCTAAACTGATAGATAAATATCCTCAATATAAAAATGTAATATTAGATATAGTTAATTCAAATAAAAATATAAATAATGTTAAAGATTCTCTTTCTTACAATATTGAATTTATTATAAAATGCATTGAAGAAAATCCGGACTATACAAAAGAGATCGTAGATTACATGAAAATACAAAGACGTGCAGATAATGATACAACTAATCCGGTTGCAAGTATTGTTGATTATGTGGAAACATTAAAGAAATATCTGGATGAAAAAGATTTTATTATTGAGCTTAGTAAAAACAGCAACTTAGATGCAAAATCAACCGATGGAGGTATTAATACTATTGAAGCAGTTCTGAATTTATATTTAAAAAGAGGTTATGTAAAAGAGGATATTGTAACGCTTTGCCACCAAAATGAAACAGCGCCTTCAATCAGGTCACGATTGATAACAGTAGAAAAATATCCTGAACTTAGAAGTATTTTATTAAAAAATTCACCAGAATATCAATTAGTTGATAATAATCCGGCAAATACTCCGAATTCTGTTATGCAAAAAAGGGCACAAATAAAACAATATATAGAACAAAACTATGCTATTGGAGCAAAACAGCTGCGCCAGACATTGGGTAATGATTTTTACAAAGATATGAGATGGGAAGATATTATTCCTGAAGATGCATCTCCCAGTGATATCCAAAACATCTTAACTTCTATCAACGAAAGTTCAAAGTTTTTTGCAAGAACATCTGTTAATGAGAGTAAATACGGTAAAAATATTCAATGGGCATCTAAAATGAATGATATATCCGATGGAGCAAGTTTCCTAATGAGCAACGGTAATGATTTTGATAATGTTCTTGGCTTTATTGCAGAGGAATATCATTCTTTTGATACAGCAAGCACTTTGGGCACAAATAATGCTACTAGAAGCACAAGACGGGTAGCCTCCGGAAAATATAGAGGTGATGATGCTCCCGAAGGATATTACCAGACTCCATTTTTTAAAGACGGAGATTATTCTGAATACTTTGACAGATTTGTACGAGCAAGCGGTACAAGAAAAAGTCCTTATGATGATATGGAATTAACACAAATTATGTACAGTAAAGAAGTTAGCGGTGGAAGAGGTGTCATGTACCATCCCGCTAATAAGTACGTAGAAGCAGGTATGCAACATATAAGAGAAAAATATAATGAATTACAACCGCTGTTTGATAAAGTGAAATCCGGACAAAATTTGAGTAAAAGTGATATAAATATAATCAACGATAAAATATCAGAAATATACTTTTTAATGGCAAATACTATGCCTTATCAAAGAGGCTCAAATGGAATAAGTGATATTTTAATGCGAAGTATCTATAAACGTTTCGGCATAAATCAGCCGGCTGTTAAACATGGCGTTAGCTTAGATTTGGAAGCTTTCTGTATGGATATAGATTTATATAAACAAAAATGGAATAGTTTTTTTGAAAAGAATGTGTATTAATAGATTTTGGTCTGCCTGAATAGAGATTTGATTTTGCTGAATAAACATCTTCTGTGTATGAAAATTAATCATAAATTATACATACATGTAAATTTTTGTAAATCTTTTTGAGTGTGCGGAAAAAGTCGAAAAATGACAATTTTTCTAGCTTTTTCAAACACGACATAAAGTGTGTGAAACTCAGGCTGTGTGCGTGATAGCACATAACCTGAGTTGAAACCGTTCTATGGAGATTGCGAGAAAAATTTTAATTTTTCTGCAAGCTCAAGGTTTAAAAATATTTACTTTCCCCTGTTGACTCCATTTTTTGTTTGTTTTACGATTAAAATGCTATAGTCGAAAGTAATAGCTTGGTACGCTAACCGGCATTGGCTCAACAAGGTAGATGTCAATTGTGCGTTAGATTACGACTGGATAGATTAATACAAAAATAAAGGAAGAAACAATGGCAACAGATTCAAAAAGACAAAGAATTAGAGTTTGTTTGAGATCATACGAACACAAATTAGTTGATGTATCAGCTGAAAAAATCGTAGAAACTGCTAAAAGAACAGACGCTAAAGTAGCCGGACCGATTCCTTTGCCAACCAAAAGACGTATTTATTGCGTATTACGTTCACCACACGTAGATAAAAAGTCTCGTGAACATTTTGAGATTAGAACTCATAAACGTATTATCGATATTTACGAACCTACTCAACAAACAACTGAAGAATTGAGCTGGTTAGACT
>CADBTL010000041.1 GCA_902797575.1 uncultured bacterium | reverse complement strand
GCTATTCAATTGGGCGGTGAAAACTTCTCACTAACAGTAGCAGCTTTAAGAATGTCAAGAATTGCAAATGCAGTGTCTCAATTGCATGGTCTTGTTGCAAATAAGATGTGGGAATGGGTTGAGGACAGATGCCCAATCAGAGCAATAACAAACGCTGTAAACTTACATTATTGGCAAGATAAAAGAATTGCAGATTCTCAAAACAATCCTGAAAAATTACTAGAAGTTAAGCGAGAAATGAAAGCTGAGCTTTTTAAATATATTGCAAATGTAGCAGGTAAAAGATTTAATCCTGATGTATTAACAATCACTTGGGCTAGAAGATTTGCTGACTACAAGCGTGCTTGGTTAATTTTAATGGATAAAGACAGAATTGAAAAACTTCTTAATGAAGATAAAGTTCAAATTATATTTGCAGGTAAATTCCATCCGGATGATGTTATGGGTAAAGAAATGTTTAATAAATTATTAAATCGTTCTCATACATTAAAGAATGTTGTTGTTCTTCCCGGTTATGAACTTCAATTATCCGGCATGTTAAAAAGAGGTTCAGATATTTGGTTAAATACACCATTAAGACCTTTTGAAGCATCAGGAACTTCAGGAATGTCTGCTAATATGAATGGTGCCCTTCACCTTTCTATATACGACGGATGGACCGTAGAAGGTACGTTTAACGGAATTAACGGTTACACTGTAGAGTATGAAGGACTTGATGATGATATGCCTTGGGAAGAAAGACATTGGCAAGATCATAAGTGTGTAATGGATATTATCGAAAATCAAATTATTCCTACATACTATAATAATAAGCCTGAATGGGCAAGACTGATGAGACAGGCGATTAGAACATCAGAAGCATACTTTAACTCTGACAGAATGGTTATTGAGTACTATAACAGATTATATCATCCAATTGCTCATGATGATTGCACAGGCGGAGAAAAGAAAAAAGAATTAAATATATCTGAAACGCCGACATTTGATGCTTGGACTTATTCGAATATTAAATAGTAATAAAAACAAAAGAATCTAATAAAAGACTGCTTATATATAAGTAGTCTTTTATTATTAGTCGCGATTGTGCAGTTAAAAACAAAAAGAGTTAATATTATCGACGATATAGCTAAATACACAATTTTTGTTATTAACAATTATATTTGTATAAATATTTCAATTAATTGCAACTTCTAAAAATATATAAAAAACATATGTTAAATATTGTAAATAGGAATATTTTAAGATATGACATAAATTTTGTTAATTATTTTTCTGATTTGTTATCTGATTAGGCAATTTTATTTGCCAGAAATACTTTATATTCATAAGGGGATAAATAAAATATAAAGGGGATATTAAAATGCCAACAACAGTTACATCAAAGATTTCGACTACTAATGAATTTTCATTTTGCACAGGTCAAGATAACACAAATATTACTTTGTTAGATACAAAAATTAAGATTGGTAACAAAATAGGTTTATCAGCTGCAATAGGAAATTATTGGACAGTTGATGAAGGACAGCATAAAGACGTACCAGCTTTTCAATTAAAAGCAGAATATGATATAGGAAATTATTTTAATGCTGCATTAAGATATAGAAGATTAGGAAGCGCAGATCAATATCGTGTTATATTTGGCGCAAATTACGATATAAATAAACACAATTCTATATCAGCAGAAACCCAATTTTCACTTAAAAAAAGTGATAAATGGAGTAAAAGTGGAAGTATTTCTGTAGGCCATACTTATACATTTAATAATGGTGTTGAAATTACAAATGAGCTTGAAGTTGGTGCTCCCTTGAATTCAGATTCTCCAAGCATTTGGCATACTTTAGGTGATTTCAAGCATCCGGATAAAACTTGGAATTTAAAAGTATCAGTTCCTATATTTAAAAAATAGAGTTATTAAAGACAATTATATAATATTTAGTGTCAAAATGTCTAAAGTTTATACATTACATAAACTTTAGACATTTTAGTATAAGTATACAAATTTGGTGTAAAATGAAAAACTATAGAATTTTAATTTTAAATTCTATTATTTATAAATGTCATTTCAATGCATTTTTGATTATTACAACAATTCTTTTAAGTAGTTAGGCAGAGCAAATCTTGCATTATGATATTCTTTATTATATATCTTACAAGTTTTTGTAATTGCTTCTCCTCTTCTTTCATCATAATATGAAAGCGGTTCAACAGATTCTGAACAAAATGCCCATGCCCAGTATCCGCCAGGATATGTAGGAATATTTGATGTATAAGTCGAAACAATAGGGAATACCCTTTTTAACTGAGTATACATCTTTTTAATTTCTTCCTTGTTTGTAAAAGGAGATTCTGATTGAGCAACCATTATTCCGCCTTTTTTCATTGAACGTTTAACATTTGTATAGAATTCATCAGTAAATAAGCCTTCACCCGGACCCATTGGGTCTGTAGAATCTATAAGAACGATGTCAAACATATCTTCTTTATCTTTTATATATTCAATAGCATCTTCTACAAGTATTTCACATTTAGGATTATCAAGTTCACAAGCTATTGTAGGAAGATATTTTTTACAAGCATCAATAACCATGCCGTCTATTTCGCATAAAACAACTTGTTCTACAGTATCATGTTTTAAGACCTCTCTAACCGTACCGCCGTCACCACCACCAATTACAAGAACGGTTTTAGGATTAGGATGCTGCATCATAGGAATATGAGCAATCATTTCATGGTAATGATATTCATCTCCTTCAGTTGTCATCATTAGATCATCTAATGTTAACACTCTGCCGAGCTTTGAATCTGTATCAAAAATTTCTACTTTCTGGAATTTTGATTGTTCAGAAAATAAGATATCTTTTGTTTTAATAGCAATTCCGTATCCTCCGGGTGTAATTTCTTTATATATATTTTGCTCTTTATCTACACCTTGTAAAACTACTGTTTGTGTCATTTCATTCCTTTCTGTCGATTCTTGCAATGAGGTTAGTTTATAAATAGTAGGTTTAAATTAATTTATGTTTATTTTTCCGCTCAGCACGTGTATGTGAAGGTGAAAAACTTCTTGTCCTGCTTCTTTACCGGTATTAATTACAGTTTTGTATGATTTAATTCCCAAATCTTTTGTGACTTTTTTCACTGTCATCATAAGTTTGCCTAAAAGAGTTTCATCATCAAGTTCGTTTAATGATTCAACGTGTTTTTTGGGAACAACAAGAAGATGCGTATCAGCTTTCGGATTAATATCTTTGAATACGACTGCGTATTCATTTTCATAAACAAATTCTGTATTGAACTCACCATTTATTATTTTACAAAAAATGCAATCACTCATATTTTCTCTACCTCTTTATATTATTGTTTCTTATAATTTGTTAAGATTAAATCTTTAAGCGTACTGTTTTCAAGTTTCAGAGCTCTGGACAAAGCCTGTTCATCAACATTAGCACCTGCTTTAATTAAAAGATTAGATATACTATCACTTTTTTTTGATAATGCCAAAGCTAACAAACTTTTGCCTGCAGATATGTCATTAACTTTTGCACCATGTTTAAGTAAAACTTTTACGGTGTCTACATTCTGAGTTATTATAGCATGTGCCATTAAAGATTTTCCGTTAACTTCTTGGTTTGGATCAACACCTGCCATAAGAAGTTTATCAACAATTTCCGGCTTGTTTAACTTTATTGCCCAATATACAGCAGGTAATTTTATTATTGTAGTATTAGGGTCCATACCTGATGCAATAAATAGACTTACACAATCAGTATTACCGTCTTTTAGTGCTTTTAACAAACCTGTAGAGTTATAATTATAATTTTGTTGCAGAATTTGTCTTATAATTTGTTCTTTGGGAGTAAGTGTGATTTCTTCTGCGTTAACAGTTAACGTACCGCAAGTAAATGCAAATATAAATGCTAAAGATAAAAACTTTTTCATACAAAAACCCTCCTTAATATGGGTATTATAACATAAGTAATAGTAAAAATCACATAATAAAAGAGTTTGGTATATGCCAAACTCTTATAACCTTATTAAATAAGTAAACTCTTTTCTTTTTTATGGGAATCAGTTTATGCTGCTCCTGCTCCGCTTTTATCCTTTACTTTTTCTTTTTCTTCTTTCTCATTCTCTGCATCAGTTTCATTATTTGCTTCTTGTTCTTCAACAAACATTGATGCGAACTGAGCATATAAATCATCATCGTCTAAAATCTCATCAATTTCTAAGTAATTATTATCGTTTTCATTAGCTTCTTGGAATTTATCTTCATCTATGCCAAAACCTCTTGCGTTGCCGTGTGCAATTTTATCTGAACCTATTGTATTTACTATAAAGTTCTTTAGCAGATTTGTGTTAATATTTGCTGACATAACTTGTCTCCTTATGTTAAACTCATCTTACATATATTAAAAGTATATAAAACTTATCGAATTTCACATTTTAAATTTATTGTTACAAAACTTTACAAAGCTTCTCAAGAAAGGCAATTTCATGAAGCAAAAAAACTTTATATATATGTGTAGAACTTAGAAGGTGTTTTAATATGGCAATGAATCCTTATACATTTGCTAATTTGTGTGAAAAAGGTATATTATCCCCTGCGGATTTAGTAATACCCAATGATCAGGTTGTTCCTGCAATGCCGACAGGAAGTGAGTATTTGAATATGGCAAAGCAAGGAAATTTATATCAATCTCACGGGACAGGCTATGATTCCTTCCATTCTACTTATTCACCTGCATATACTCCTGAATATCATCACGGAGTTACAACCGGAGCAAACTACAACGGTGCAGTAAATGGAGTTGTTGAAGTCGGCAGTAAATCAAACGCCGGTGGAATGACTGCATTTGACGGATATGGAGTAGGGGTTTATAACAACAATAATACATTTACCGCATTTGGTGAAGACGGAAGGGTTGGCGCTTTATCTCAAGCCGGCGGAATGAATGCATTTGGTGGTTTTGCAGATACTCAAAATAATTTAACAAGCGGTTTTAACAGAACAATGAATTTTATAGACAGAATTCCAAAAACGGCACTTGGATTTCTTGCAGGTGCAATAGGAATTGCAGGTATAGTTATGGCATTTAAAAGCGGTAAAAAAGTTCCGGTAAAAGAAGTTGCAGAAAATACAAGCTTTTGGTCAAAAATAAAACCTAAATGGCTTGGTAAGAAAAAATAACATATTAAATAACCTTATTAAAATACCTTATTAAATTTGTATGCTCTTTTTTAAAGGGCATTTTTTTTATTTTAAAAAGGATTAAGCAATAATTAAATTTCTATTGCTTAATCCTTTTTGTATTCTTTTATTATAAATAATTAATGCTTGCATGGCGGCGGAACTAAGTCTTTTTTATGTTTATCGAAGTTCTTTCTGCCTTCTTTTTTCATATTTTTAAGAGTTTTCTTTTGATCTTTTGTTAATATTGATTCAAAATCTTTCATATTTTGTTTTCTAATTGTTTGAGCTTGTTTTTGAAGTTCAGTAATATCCTTATCTATTGCAGTAAGTTTTTCTTCTTTAGCTTCATTTGTTAATTTTGAGTTACGAATGGCTTCTGCTTCTTGTCTTTTAGCTCTTAAGTCTTTCATAACAGGTTCAATCTTTTCGTGACCTGCTTTTCTCATTTCTCTTGCTTTAAGCTTTTGAACTTCAGTTAAACTTAATTTTTGCTCAAATGCAGCTTCGTGAGCTTTTCTTATTTGTTTCATTTGTTCTGCATTAGGAGCTTTTCTCTCCATTGGAGGGCGTTCGAATTTTTCTACTTCTCCTTTAAAACCTGTTGTTTTGTCTTCTCCTGCAAAAGCACTTCCTGCAAGAACACACATTGCACATGTCATAATTAATAACTTTTTCATATTATTTTACCTTTCTGTTTTTATATTAAGTCACATAATACTACAGCCAGTTCTTTCTTAGCATTAAAAATTCTTGATTTAATTGTTCCAATTGGGCAATTGAGTTTTTTTGAAGCTTCTTCGTATGTGTAACCGTATATTTCGCATAACATAATTACTTCTTTGAATTTAGGTTTCAATTTTTCAACTGCATCAATAATTTTATGCTGCCTTTCTGTAGTTATAATTCCTTCTTCCGGACTTCTTTTCCTATCACGGATGTTAACCAGAACATCTTCGTCTGCAGTACAATTTTGTTCATTTTTAAAAACCGCTGATTTTAAGTAGTCTTTTGAAGCATTTTTGGCAACAGTATTAACCCAGCTCTTTAGAGAACCGCGTTCTTCATATTTGTCCGAGTTCTTCCACAATTTGATATATACTTCTTGTTCTATATCTTCATTGTCTTGTTTTGTTATCATTCTGATAATATTTTTTATATTTTGTTTATTTGTTTTGATTAAATCTTCGAAGTTCATTCATCTACCATTAATAATCCGTATGAGTCAACGGGAAAACCTAATTCTTCAGCAGAAAGAGTGTCACCATATTTTAGCGTATCGAGCAAATCGTCATCATTGAGCGCCCAACCTGTAACAGATAAAATCGAAAACGCTAAAAACATAATTGCGCATGCAGCTCTGATTTTTGCTGTACGCTGCTTTCTCTTTGAATAGTAATACATTTTTACTTCATCTAATAATGATGAAACTTTTGTTTGCAATTCATATTCTTTTCTGCATTCTTCGCATTCTTGAATATGCTTTTCTATTTCCTCATTATTTGACGAGGAAATAAATAATTCTTCAAATTTAGAGCATTTATTGTTCATTTTAACCTCTCTAATATTATAACGAAATTCAAAAAAAATTGTTCAAAAATTAAACAAAAAGAGGATGCGGAAAAAGTCGAAAGGGGTAAAGGGGTAAATGAGGGATGACGGAGCTTCGTCAAGTTACTCCGCCTGTTGAAAAAAGGGGTAAATGAGGGATAACGGAGCTTCGTC
>CADBTL010000040.1 GCA_902797575.1 uncultured bacterium | reverse complement strand
TACACAATTTCATTTTCTTGCAAATATCCATTAGAGGAACCGGATGTTGTTATCAACATACCATCCTTAAATCTTGCAGATATGTTACCGGAATAACCAGGGGTAAAATTCTTTTCTCCGCACAACTTACCGTATTTTATTATTTTTTTTATTAATATCTTTTTTTTATAAAACATCTTCCACCGATTTTATATCTTCTACAACAGCTCTTTGTAATACTGGTGCTTTATTAGAGTTTTGAAAATTATTCTTAGGTTCCGGTGCTGATTTATTTGACTCTTCAACTTCTTTTTTTACTTTTTTATCCTGCTTTATTACAAGTTTGTCATAATCAACTCTTGTTCCTTTAGCATCCATCATCATTTCAACTGTGAAGAAAGTGTTTTCTCGGATAAAATCATATCCTAGATTGAATTTTACATCATCCGGACCAATGGAAACATAAAATGCATTTTCTTGGAATCTATCGTTATTAGGTGCATCACCGGATAAATTTAGTGAACCAAACCAAGATAAAGTTAAGTATTTACATATTCTAAAATATTCACGAAGGTATACATTTGACTTACCGTATCTGTATGCATCAAATACAGGCATTGGTGTGTGATCATCATATACTGATTGGAAATAACCGATATCTTGCATCCAACGTCGCCATTGTGTATGTAAACGCGGTCCTATTCTTCCTATTACTTGTGTATCACCGGTTCCGTATAATGAAGCTGCTAATTGACCTACTACAGATAATGATATAGCACTTTGTGTATCCTCATTTTTATATGAGAATAAATTTTGAGAGGCTTGTGCCATGTATCTAGCTCTCATAGTACCAATTTGCGAACCTTTTAGCTTTCTAAAATGTCTATCAGTATCAATATCGTTATAATATCCGACATCAAACTGGTGAGTATATTCAGAAAGTTGCCCTTTTAGCAAAAAGTTATTACTGCTATAATCCTTGTGATAAACTAAATCTAAGCCATATTTAGCACGTCTTCGTCCAAGCCACCAGTCATTCATGTAGTCATTCATTGCATAGTGTAATGACAAATTATCATCAAGCTTTTGTTTACCTCTTATTAAGATTAAACTATCAGAGGTACCATATGCTGCCTGTGTTTGGTTTGTTCCGCTACTAAAACGTCCGACAACACCGACTCCGATTCTTTTATGGTAGCTTAACATTGGAATTGCTTTCAATACGCTACCCTTAGGCAATTCAAATACAAACCCCGGACCGATATACATACCAAGTCCTCTTGCTGAACCTAATTCCCAACTGTTTGTTTCAGCGTAATCGTGATTTTTGTTTGTATAAACTTTTAAAGCAGGAAGCTTAAGTATTGTCCATTTTCCTTTTTTAACGTTAGCGTGTCTAATTGCAAGAGTTTCTAATTCACCTTTTTGGGTAATTCTTAACTCTTTTGCTTTAATTTTTACCAGTCCTTTTTCCATGTCGCTCGACAGAGTTGCATCTTTGGGAACCATCATGCTTGACATATGTGGGCCGTTTGTTGCAGAACGGAAATTTATAGGATATGATTTGTCAACAACTATAGATCCCTGCTCTTGAATTATTTTATCTCCATAAACATATCCTCTGTTTGCTCTTAGTTCAATAGTAGCAGTTTTTGTTACCGGATTTTCTATTAAAGCACTTTCTTCGTTCATATCTACAAAAATGTAATCACCCGTAATGGTTTGACCGTTTTTAATGATTTTTACATTACCTTCAGCTTTAATAGTATTATTAGCTCTGTCATAAGTGATTTTATCAGCTTTAACTTTTGTTTGCTGTTTTACAAATTCTACATTTACATTACCGGTAGCATACAAGCAATAATTTTCTGTATCATAGTCCATATTTTCACAGTCTAAAATTATATTTTCTGTGTTTTCGTCTTTTTCAGCAATTTCTTCTTTATTTTTTGACCAAAAATGTTTTGCTTTTTTATTTTCTTCCACAGATTCTTCGTCTGCTTCAAAACCATCCGGCATCATATTCTCATCAAAATCTTCTTCTACTTCTTTTGATGCAAAATCAGAAGTATCCTTTTTTGTGCTGGATATTCCGACATTTGGGTCAGTAGGAGCAAGCTGCGATTGTCTTTCTTTTCTTTCCAAACTTTTTTGTTGAATTTTAGTTCGTAAAAGCTTTATAGGCGGAACCGTCTTTTTTGCTGAATCGTCAGAGGATTTTGTTTCCTGTGTACTTTGCTGTGATTTAGCATCCGGATGTGTGAAAAATGATTCTCCGGTAAATTCAGATTCATCAATGTAAGATTCTGCAAAAGCTGCATTGGCTATAAATAATGTCAATATTAATATTTTAGTAATTTTATTTTTCAAAATCATATTCCTATTTTTTATAATGCTACATAGCCTCCAGGATTACTCGGTTTACCGTTCTCGCGTACTTCAAAGTGGCAGTGAGGACCTGTGCTGTACCCAGTTGTTCCTTCATAACCGATAACCTGACCTTTTTTGACTTGCTGACCGTTAACAGCTTTGACTGTGCTCATATGGGCATACAATGTTGATACAGGTTTACCATTAACAATACCATGTTCTATTATTACAACTTTACCGTATCCGCCGTACCATCCTGTATATATAACTTTTCCTGAATTAGATGCCTTTATTTCTCCATAATTAGGACCGCCTATATCTACCCCGGAGTGGAACGTTCTGCTATTAAATATAGGGTGAACTCTCCAACCAAACGGTGATGTTATTCTTCCTTGTATAGGCTTCATAAAACCGGAAGCAACAACTGTAGTACTCTTGTCTTTTACACTACGGCTTATATAGTGTTGTATACTGTCTGATTGATTTTTTAATTCTCTTTCCGCTTTTTCATATGCTATGCGATCTGTCTTTAATTTGTTAATTATACTTTCATTTCTTGCAATAGCACGTTGAATATATGCTTTTTGTGTATTTATAGATGCAATTGAACGCTCATAATTTCTTTTCTTAGATTCTATACTGTATTTTAACAATGCAATTTCTTGAGCTTTCCTTTTTGCATTAGTCATTCTTTCATAGTCGTCTTTTAGAATTATTTTTTGAAAATAAACTCTATCTACAAGCATGTTAATATCTTCTGATGATATTAATAATTCAAAGAAAGCCTTTCTTTGTGTTTTAAAAACCTTCCTGATTCTTCCGGCCATAATCGCATTTAAACTATTATATTCTGTAGTTGCTCTGTCCAATTGTCCTTGCATGCCGGATAATTCTTTTCTAGCAGAAGCTACTTGGGTTTCAGATTCTACTAAATCAGACTTTGCACTTTCTAATTTCTGCTGATTCTTATAAAGTTTATTTTGCTCTACATTTTCAAGCCACTTTACATGTTTAATCTTCTTCTGTATTTCTTTTTTTTGAGTTTCGACATCTCTTGCTTGCACAAAAGAACTTGCCGTGTAACTGAATACAAGGCAAATTACCATCAAAATTTTAAAAAATTTATTGATACTCAAAGGTTTCTCCCTGATTTTATTGAGCTATTCCCGGTTGAATTAGCATTAGTAAGCTTAAACCCGCAGTCCAAAGTATAAATGAAACCGCAATCAAGCCTATTATAAGTTTTTTGTGTTCTCTAAAAAATTCCATATTGTACCTCACAGTAATATCATATTATAAAAAAATCATAAGAGCAATTTTGTATCATTCAACAAACTGTTTCTTGACAAAAATAGGCTTTATATTGTAAACTTATGTTAAGTACAACTTCATTATGCAGATTATGTTTACAAAACCCCAAGATGAAAAAGAAAGAGTTGTTAGTTTAAAAGGTGCTGTGCAGATTAATCACAGTAGTTTTTTAGTGTATAAAAATCCTGACGGGACTTTCTTAAAAACAGGTACCGATGAGAAGCTGCATAAAAAAGCAGTACAAAATATGATAAATATGAATCCTCATATATCAAGATTACTAAAACGATTTCATATTAAACCGAATATAGATACAAAAACGCTAAATGAGTTAACAAGCGGTCATATGAACGAAACGTGCAATATCGCAATGGGTGTATATTCTTTACTACCGGATAATATTAAATTATGCGTAGATCGGGAGGCTCTAAAAGAAGCATCCATGTTACATGACCTGGGTAAAGTTCTAATTCCTTCCAAGATTTTAAACAAACCTGCAAAGCTTAATATCAAAGAACGAAAAATAATGAATATTCATTCAACTCTTGGTTATGAGCTTTTGAAAACTCAGAAATTATCTGAAGATACGCTGTCTTTAATAAGATATCATCATCAGAATTTAAAACATACAGGGTATCCTGCTCTTTCTACGGATGATACCTCTGCAGATATCGGAGTACAAATAATATCTATAGCAGATAAATATAGTGCATTGAGAGAAGTAAGGGTATACAGACGCAGATTATCAAGAACAGAATCTCTTTTGATTTTGTATAGAGAAGTTCGAGAGGGTAAAATTATGCCTGCAGTATACAATGCCTTATTTAAATATGCAGAACTCCAGGATGTTGATTAATTAAGGTATATCAGTTCTTTGAAAGAGTTGAGTGTACACCTTCCATAATGTCATAAAAATCTTCTCTTGGAAGAGTCGACATTGTTTTCAGCGCATATGATAAAATGCTGACTTTGTCGTACCATCTTCTTGAATTAGATATTTTATAAAGTCCCAATACTCTATCTATGCCGATGCTAACATCAGATTCTTCATCTTCTTCACGAATTTCCTTTACTTGCTTTACAAACGTTGTTAAGTCTTTTGCTAAAGCCCTTCGCTTGTCTTCATCCATGTCTTTTAGTAAAGCCAAAGCTTTTTCTGTATGTTCATTAGTATCGTACCAACGTCTGTTATTTAACATAAAACCTCTCCCAATACACATTATGATTATACATGTAACCATGTGTGCAGTAATCATACATATAGTGTAAAATTAATAGAAATTGAATTAATTATAAGAGAATACAGAAAGAGTTTGAAAAATTGCGGGAATGAGTTGCTACGCAACTCCCGCTCCCGCATGTTTTTCTATAGGCGGAGTAGCTTGACTAGGCTCCGTCATCCCTCATTTACCCCCTTTTTCAACAGGCGGAGTAACTTGACGAAGCTCCGTCATCCCTCATTTACCCCTTTACCCCTTTACCCCTTTCGACTTTTTCCGCATCCTCATTAAATGTAACATTTTTGGTAAAAAGTTACATTGTTTTTTTGCTGATGTATTTTGTCAGTGTAGGAAATTAAAAACTTCATTTTAATACAAGAGAATGTCTGCTTTTAGCAGACATTCTCTTGTAAATCTTAACAAAGCTGTTATTTTTGACCGTAACGTTTTTTGAATCTTTCAACACGTCCTTCTGAGTCAAGTATTTTTTGTTGGCCTGTGTAGAACGGATGGCAGTTTGAACAAATTTCAACTGTAAGATTGTCAACAACAGAGCCTGTTTCTATCTCATTACCGCAAACACATTTAATAACAGTCTTTTTATAATCCGGATGTAAACCGTCTTTCATATCTAACCTTCTTTCTGTCTTCTCAAGATTCCAAACTTGATAAAATATTTCGACCTACATTATTTTATTCTGCTAAATATTTATTTGCAAGTGGTTGTAAATAAAGGAAAAAATAGGGGTAAATAGTGGTAAATAGGGATAAACATTAAAAATACAAATGTTAAGCTGTAATATGTACGTTCTGATATTACTACTATTCAGAAGAATTTTATTAAAATTTTTTGTTTTGTTTACCGTTAAAATATTTCATGGTATAATATCAACGTTACGAAGTAAGGTAAGTTGGATGAAAAAGATTTTAGGATTTATAGTTGGGAGTTTTATAACAGAATGTTTTTATTCTGCTGCATTAGCAACAGAAAAATTTGATATAATTCCCGATTTACCTGAACCTTTAGCTGCTGCTCAGGCATCATCGATTACTACGACAACTTCAGATGCTGCTTCGAGTGCTGTTCAATCAGTAAGTTCTGAACCAAATTTTTTATCAGTCATTATATCTTTAATATTTGTTATTTTGCTCATATATGCGACAGGAATTGTGTACGCCAAATTAAATAAAGTCGGAATAAAGACATTAAAAAAACAAATAGGTGATGGTAATAATTCAAGAGTTGCAGTTATATCTACAACTCCTCTTGGTAATAATAAAACTTTACACGTAGTCGAATTGGACGGAAAAAGAATGCTTATTGGCGCGTCTCCTAATTCTATAGATCTTATTAAAGATTTGGGGACATATCCTCCTCAGGATTTTTCAGACGGAGAATATTCCAAAATCGAAATTCCTAACATAAGAATTCCCAAAATAGAAATCCCTAAAATTGAATTCCCTAATATCGGTTTTACGAAAGCTTTTAAAACATCTGCATCAGAAGAAAAGCCAAAGGAAGAAGTTTTAAAAGAAGAGGAAAATCAAAACGAAAATCAATTTGAGATTTCTGATATATATGAAGAAAGTTCGGACGGAATTATTGATAAATTGTTTACTCAACCTACAGATTCTGCGGCAGATGAAAAGGCTGTTTCTCAAGAAAAAGAAGTTGTTCACTCTGTGGATCCGGATGAATATGCTTTATACAAGAAATATCTATAGTATTATTTATATTATGTGGAGAGAGGTGTATTAATGGTCAGAGCTATAACAATCGGTAATAAAGTTATAGGAGATGGTTATCCTTGTTTTATAATTGCAGAAATCGGAATTAATCATAACGGTTCAGTTAAGCTTGCTAAACAAATGATTGATATAGCTGTAACAACAGGTTGTGATGCTGTAAAGTTCCAAAAAAGAACGGTTGATGTAGTGTATACAAAAGAAGAACTTGCAAAAGAAAGAAATAGCGTTTTTGGTACTACAAACGGAGATTTGAAAAGAGGACTGGAGTTTGGCGAAAGTGAGTATCTGGAAATCGACAAGTATTGTAAAGAAAAAGGTATAATGTGGTTTGCTTCATGCTGGGATGAAGGATCTGTAGACTTTATCGATAAATTTAATCCGCCATGTTATAAAATCGCATCTGCATCATTAACAGATGATGAACTGTTAAAATATACAAAGTCAAAGGGGAAACCAATTCTTTTATCTACAGGAATGAGTACTATGAAGGAAATAGAACATGCTGTATCTATTCTTGGCGAGGACAATTTAATTATTTTTCACTGCACATCAACTTATCCTTCGAATGCCGATGAGATGAATTTGCGCGTTATAGAAACTTTTAGAAATAAATTCTCTTGCCCTATCGGGTATTCCGGGCATGAAAGAGGTTTAACACCTTCTGTTCTTGCAGTTGCAGTTGGTGCTAATGCTGTTGAAAGGCATATAACAACAGACAGAACAAATTGGGGGTCAGACCAAGCAGCCAGCCTTGAAACGGCAGGACTTTATCATATGGTTAGAGATATAAGACAAACTCCTATTCTTTTAGGTGACGGGAAAAAGATTGTTTATCCCAGAGAATTGCCAATAATAGATAAACTTAGGCGAGTTAAAAATAAAGTATAGGACATTTAGGAATATTTATGACTATTAAATTACCAAATACAATAAAATTTGTAATCACTGATTTTGACGGTATATGTACTGACAATTGCATATATATTGACGCAAAAGGAGATATCTCAAGAAAAGTAAATTTCAAAGATGTTATGGGTTTTAGTATATTAAAAAAAAGAGGATATAAAGTCGGAATTATATCCGGTGAACAAAATTCTGCTATTGAAAAAATTAATGAAGTTTTTAAAATAGACGAAGTTCACCAAAATATAAGGATTAAAATTGATATAATTAAGTCAATCATTGATAAATACAATCTTAATGACGATGAATATATTTATATTGGTGATGATGTAAATGACTATGATTCACTTTGTTATGTAAAGCATAAAATAACAGTTCCAAATGCAGTTAAAAAGATAAAAAATATTCCCGGAATACAAATAACTGAAAGTGCAGGCGGAGAGGGTGCTTTTAGAGAAGTCGTTGATGCAATTATTGGCGTTGATTAAGGTGTAAAAATATAGAGAGGGTTAAATAATATGATTTCAAAAGGAATCAGAGGTGCAATTACAGTAGATGAAAATACTCAAGAGGCTATAGGTGCTGCTACCATAAGGTTATTAAAAGCAATGGTAGAAAAAAATAATATTGAAATAGATTCTATATCACATGTAATATTTACTTTAACTAAAGATTTAAACGCTGATTTTCCTGCAAAATATGCAAGAATTAACTTAAAATGGAAAGATGTTCCAATGATGTGTTTTAACGAACTTGCTGTTCCATCCGGACTTGCAAAATGCTTGAGAGTTCTTATTGTAGTAAATTGCAGTGAATATTTTGAGCCTGAATTTATATATTTAGAAGGTGCTGCAGATTTAAGAAAGTAAGCTCTAAAAAGTTATTATATTAAAAAACTGTTTAATATAATTAATGTTAATATATACAAAGGGAAATATGTGAAAAAAAGTTTTTTAGTAGTTGATGATCAATTAGGATGGAGGAATTTTAATTCTGCCGCTATTATCAATATATTTGGAGATGATATTATTCTTGATAATGCATCTTCTGCACAGGAAGGGTATTCAAAAGTCCTTGAATGCGTAAAGTCTCCTTATGATATTATAATTACTGATATGCAAATGGAAACAGATTATGCTCCACTAATGGCCGGTGAATGGTTTATTGAGCAAATTCAAAATCTTAAGTCTTATTATAAGACTAAAATTGTTATTATATCAGCAGCTCCAAATATTAAACAAATTGCCGATTCTTATAATGTATTTTATATTCCAAAAAGAATTGCGGCGATGTCTTTGGACGCATACAAAGAAATATTTGCATATGATATAAAAGACCCGCTCTTATAATATAGAGCAGGTCTAATTCCCTTTCATAAAATAACACACACGAAATCTTTTATTAGGACTCATCATCCATGTATCTATAATCCATAATGCTGCCTTCATATTTATCGGAAGAATCTCCGCCATAGAATAAAGACATGTTATTCACTCTTCTGTTTATATCTGCAATTTTTTGTTTTTCACGCTGAGAATTAATACCATACATGCTTATTTCCTGATTTGTAACTTTTCCGTCATGGTTAGTATCAATATCATCAAAATGAGCCAAAACTGTTTCCTGTAAACTGTTTGTCATACCGTTAGCCGAACCCAGCATTGTAATTTGCTCTCTGGTTAGCCCCTGTGTTGCAATATTATTCATATAAGCTTGGACTTCGTCTGCAGATATTTTTCCGTCGCGATTTTTATCAAAATTATTAAAATTTGATGTTAAATATGATGAAAAAGTAGCACCATATGCCGTATTTATAACATTAGAATTTGATAAAGCTTTATTTATATTATCAATTGTAATTCCATCTTTATATTGGCTTGACAGTAATGAAAATGTGTTGGTCAAACCTGCATTAATACCTGTAAAAAGCGATGAACCGTCGAGTCTTTTACCCATAATAGTTCTCCTTATATTATTATACATTTTAAGTTTAATAATACTTTTAAAAAAGTCAAACCTCTATTTGTATGAATTTACAAATTGAAAACCAATATTTAGGTATATGCTCTCACCGCTGCAGCATTGCTTAAAGCTGTTTTAACATAAAAGCTTTAAATCTATTGACAGATTAAAAAACTCTGCCATCTACCATTTATCCCTTCCAACTATTTTTTCTTTATCCTAAACCAATTAACAAATTTATTTACAATGTTGTCTTGAGGAATTTCTTCCGGCTCATCAGATATAGTAATTTCATTCTCTTTGACATCGTCTTTTAGTTCAAACAAATCTTCATCAGGTTGATCTTTTCTTTTTTTATTGCCTTGTTGAAAATACATTCCACCACCGCCCATACCACTGCCGTCTTTGTATGATGCGCCTGCTTTCATTGGAGGGTTGATATTTGAAGAGAAATCAAAAGACATGACTCATTCAGCCTATGATTTATACATTGCACTATAATTATAACATGCTTATTAATATTTTTCACTATTTTTGTGATAAAATGCACCATGTAGTGGATAAACAGTATCACATAAAAAGGATATACATATATGAAAAAAATTTTTTTTATACTCTTAAGTTTGCTAATTTTTTCATTAAATGTTTCAGCAAAAGATTTGAGATTTGTTCAAATTACAGATGTAAAATATACTAAAAAAGCTGAGACCAATATTCTTAAAGATGCTATTAAAGAAATTAATAAACAAAAAGATATTGATTTTGTAGTTTTTACAGGAAATAACATTTTAAAACCGAATCCAACAGATTTAGAGTTTTTTGTAAAAGAAGTAAAGAAATTAAGAAAGCCTGTTTTTATAATCATTGGTGACAGAGATGTCAACAAATACAAAGAAATGAGCAAAAAACAGTATATAACTTATTTGAAAAAACACATGAGAAATTTTAATTATAATAATTTTAATTATACTTTTGAAAAAAAAGGTGTTGTCTTTTTTGTTGTTGACGGTTCAAAAGATGTTATACCAAGTACTAACGGATACTTCAAAGAAGATGTGCTAGAATGGGTTGATGCAAACCTTGACTTAAATAAAAAGAAAAATGTTGTAATTCTTCAACACTATCCGCTTATACCACCAACGAAAAATGAAAACTATTATACTTTGAAAGCAGAGAAGTACTTAGATATCATAAATAAGCATAAAAATGTTAAAGCAGTAATTGCAGGTCATTTTGGTGTAAACAAGGAAGAAACAGTTAACGGTGTAGTTCATATATCAACAGGTGCACTGCCTAATTACAGAGTTATTGATATAATCGACTGTAATTCTGATAATCCGACTTTCTGGGCAGAAGTACGACAAGTTTCTTCGAAAACAAAAAAGTAATTTTTTTTTGCATATTAAAAACTTTACAAATCTTTATAAAAACATGTTTTTTAGCAATTTCTGAATCGAAAAAGTTTTTATATTAATAGTTAGGTTTGTAAAGGTTAGATATATTGTGACTCAAAGTATTCAAAATTATGATAAGCATAATAACAGATATGGCGTTCCACAACAGCGTCAAGCTGCTTTAGAACGTCAAAAAATTCAATATGTGCGCATTCCTGACTATTACGAAGAGGAAAATAAACAAAGCTTTATTGATTACATGAAAGAAAGCCCATTTTATACAATGGGTATTAGGGGATTTTTCGGACCATTAATTGATCACCCTATTGCTTCAATTCTTACGTGGTTTGGATGCGGATTTTTGCTTAATAAATATGATGCGGCTTGCGGAGGCGAATACAATAAGAGTATTTTGAAAAAAGCTGTCAATTTGGGAGATAATATCCAAAATTCAAAATTTGTTCAAAGCCAACCTGTGCAGACAGTGTTAAGTTGGTTTAAAAAAGGCGGTAAAAAGGGCGGTAATTTTGTAAGTAATAACTCTGTTTTGAAAGCAATGCGCGATACTCCTACAATGCCTGAATTAGAACTGGTTAAATCCGAGATGATTCCGCAAAGACAAAGGGTTGTTCATGACTTTAATCACATTGTTAATGAATTAAAACTTACAGGGGAAGGTTTTGCAGGGCTTAATAAACTTGCTCTGAGCAAAGATGAAAATAATTTGTTAAAACAAGCTTTTAAGGTCTCAAAACTATCTGAAATTCCGGAGGAAAGAGCATCAAGTTATATTCAATTGAAACGTTTGGGTAAAAGTGATGCAGAGATATTAAAAATTATTGCCAGCCCTGATGGCGGTGTAGCAGGAACAAAAAAAGCTGTATTAAAAGCACTTGGGCATGATGAAGCTTGGATAAAAGCAGTTCAGGAAGATACCATCGGTAAATATGTAAATCAGGTTCAAGCAGCAACAAAGAGAGTTGGTGGCAAGGTAAAAATCGGACTTGGAGACTTTAGACCTCTGGGTGTTAACCTTGGTCCGCTTACAATTCCTACTAAGCGAGTTTTAGGATGTGATAGTGTATATAACCGTTTATATAGTCTTGATGGAGGCGCTAAAACTGCTACTGGAAGATTTATGTCGCGATTTATGCAGATGGTACATAGAGGTCTTACTTTTGGCGGCGGTAAGTTAGGAGTGCTTCTGTTTATCGCACCTGCTTTTGTTGAAACAGCAATAAATGTTCATAAAGCGGAGCCAAATGAAAAAGTCGGAACAGGAGTTAATAATCTTGTTAATCATATCTCTTGGGTATTTACATTCCCATTTGCTTTGCAGATTATGCACCATATCTGTGGGGCTCAGTATGCCGGCATGTCTAAAGATCAAGTTCAAAAATTAAGAAAATTGCAAACTGACTTTAACAAGAAAAATAAACTTAATGGTTCTCCGGATGGCGGAGGATTCAAAGATTACAATGAATATAATACAGAACGCAAAAAAGTCAATGAAGCAATGAAAAAGATTAAAAAAGTTAAAGGACAAAAATGGTATACTAAGAGTGTCAGATGGCTTGCGAATCTTATAACTCCTGATTTGGGCAAGTTGGATGCGTATAATACAGGCAATATGGTGACTACAAAATTCTCTCAAATGAGAAATTTACCCAGAAATCTTTGTGGTGTTCCAATAAGATTATTAATTTTCGGCGGACTTACCATGGGAGTTCTTGACACAATCCTAAACAAAGGCATTAAATTTATATTTGGTGCATCTTACGATTCCATGAAAGAAGAAGAAATCAAAGATGCTAAAAAAGAACAGAAAAAATTTCTTAAAGATGACTTGAATGATAGATTATATGAAGCTCAACGACAAAAACTTGCAGCATTAGCTATACAAAAAGCAGCTCAACAAAAAAATGCAAAAATAAATAATGCACAATCGACTCAAGGAATTGCACATAAAGGTCTTGATGAAAATTCTTCATTAATTCCTCAACCTGCTAATGTTGCTAAAATAGATAATGAATCTATAGATAACTATACTTATATACCATCAGATAAGAATCTTTTTAAGAACACAAATTCCAAAGGAAAGTTTGATTCATACACATATATTCCGTCACAAGACTCTAAAATAAAAAAAGATGAGGCTAATTTAACCAGAACATATATTCCATCTCAAGCCGCAGCTAATATTCATAAAACATGGGACAATTCTCATCTTCAGTCTGCATTAGACAGAGCTGCTTACGCAGAAGAAAGAGCAATAAAAATTCTGGAAGGAGATTTTGAGAATATTTGATCACAGAAATAACAAAAGCCGCAAATCATTGCGGCATTAACTCGTTAGATAAAGGAGTGGAGGAGAAAATAAAGAAAAGAGATTATATTTGTATATACCACAGTATATACTTTTACTAACGCATTCTGATTAATATTGTTACAATACTTAATAGTGTATAAAATACAATTGGTTTGTGCTATAATTTACAAGCATGGGTAGAGGAGCATCTAATGATAAATGTAGCAGTATGTGGTGCAAATGGAAAAATGGGGCAGGAAGTTATTAAAGCTGTTAAATCAGCTGAAGATATGTTACTTGTTGCTAAGATAGATATTAATGATGGTGAGTTTGCAACAATAAAAGATGCAAAAGACTCTGTTAATATAGATATATTGGTAGATTTTACTCAACCCAAATCAATATATGAAAATGCGCTGTATTGTTTAAATAACAATATAAATATTGTAATTGGCACAACCGGTTTGAGTGATATGCAGATTGAACAATTGGAAAAACTTTCTAAAGAATCTCATACAGGTTGTTTTATAGCTCCTAATTTTTCAACAGGAGCTGTGCTAATGATGAAATTTGCTCAAATGGCTGCAAAGTATTTTAATAATGCAGAAATTATTGAGTATCATCACAACCAAAAGAAAGATGCTCCATCAGGAACGGCCGTTAAAACTGCAGCTATGATGGCAGAAGCGGTAAATGGAACAGATGGGGTAAATGATAAAATTGGTGATTTTACGAATGGGAATTGTACTGAAATCGAAACTATAGCAGGCGCACGAGGTGCAAATTCATACAATAATATTCATATCCATTCGGTACGTATGCCCGGATTTATGGCATCACAGGAAGTTATATTCGGTTCGAACGGACAAACTCTTAAAATAAGACATGACTCAACTGATAGAGAATGTTACATGCCTGGAGTTTTGTTGGCGATTAGATATATAAATGTGCATAAAAACTTTGTGTACGGACTTAACAATATTTTATAGATAAAAAAATATAAGGAATAGTATGAGAAAACCAAGAATAGCAGTATTAGGTGCAACAGGTGTTGTTGGTAGAGAAATTTTAAAGATTTCTGAAGAGTTAGGTATTGAATTTGAAAGCATACGATTTTTATCAAGTGCAAAAAGTGCAGGATCTAAATTAATATTTCAGGGTAAAGAGTATACGGTAGAAGAGGCTGTTCCTGAAATATTTGATGATGTTGATATTGTAATGGCATCTGCTGGTGGTTCTACAAGTAAGTATTTTGCTCCTGAAATTGTTAAGCGTGGTGCAATGATTATTGACAACTCATCTGCTTTTCGTATGGATAAAGATGTTCCATTGGTTATAGCTGGTGTAAATGATGATGATTTAAAATGGCACAAGGGTATTGTTGCAAATCCTAATTGTTCTACATCTCAGTTAATGTTAGTATTAGAACCGCTTAAGAAGTTTGGAATAAAAAGACTCATTGTTTCAACATATCAATCGGTATCCGGAGCAGGTTTAGCTGCAATAAATGAATTAAGGGATGATACAGAAGCAAGACTCAACGGGAAAAAGTTTGAGAATAAGTGCTTTAAAAAACCGATATCATTTAATATAATTCCTCAAATAGATGCGTTCTGTGAAAATGGATATACAAAAGAAGAAATGAAAGTTGTTAATGAAACAAGAAAAATTTTACACTTGGATGAAACAACTAAAATATCTTGTACTGCAGCAAGGGTTCCTGTTTTCAGAGGACATTCGGAAGCTGTTGATATTGAATTTAATAAAAATGTTACACCAAATGAGATTCGAGATATATTAACTAATTCATATGGAGTTATGGTAATAGACAATCCTGATAATTTTGAATATCCTACAACTCGTGATGCGGATGGTGTTGATCCTGTTTTTGTGGGACGAATAAGAAAAAATTTAGCATTTGATAACGGTATATCTTTGTGGTGTGTAGCAGACAATTTAAGAATTGGGGCAGCTTTAAACACTGTTAGAATATGCAAAAAAGTAATAGAAATGGGTTTATACAGAGGGGGAGAAAATTAAAATGAATATACCATCAATACTACCAAACCAGATGTCATCACTCAGACCTTCTAAAAGAAAAATTGTAAGAACAATTTATACCACAGAAAAAGTAATAAAAAATTTACAGCCGGAGTTGCCAAAATGTACAAATGGTTTTACACAGGCCTTGCAAGATGGTTGTAAAAATGTTAGAACCAGATTAACAAAATCATAGTATAAATCGGAGAGCTTGTATGGGACTTTTTGAAGAAACAGTAAAAATCAGATATTCTGAAATGGACTGTGATTTAGTCCTAAAACCATCTGCGATGCTCCAATTTTTGCAAGACTTAGCAAGCGATAATGCAGAAGCATTAGATTTCGGCTACTCTTATATAATTAAACATAATTTAGCATGGTTTTTACTCAAGTATCGACTAGAGTTTGAAGATTATCCCGAAGGAATTTATGATTTAACAATAAAAACAGAACCAAGAGGTTTTAATAAGATATTCGCTTATCGTGATTTTCAAATATTGCACAATCACAAACAAATAGGAAGAGCTGCAAGTACATGGGCTCTTGTCGATTTAAATGCTAAAAATATGGCAAATGCTTCAGAAGTACTTTCTAGCAACCCTTATATGACCCAACATGAAAAAAGAGATGATGATTTGAATTATGGTAAAATTAGACTTCCTGAATCTTTTGAAATAGAAAAGGTTTTTGAAATTCGTTTTGATGATTTAGATGTCAACAAGCACGTAAACAATGCAAATTATATAGTCTGGGCTTTTGAACCGCTTAGTTTTGATTTCAGACGGTCTAAAAAGCTTAAAGTTTTAGATATGGTCTTTAAAAAAGAAATAACTTATGGTTCTAAAGTTCTTTCAAAACTTAATATTAACGGCAATATAACTACGCATGTATTAGAGAATGCTGAGACGGGTGAAGAACTTTGTTTAGTTTGCGCAGAATGGGTTAATAAATAAAATCGTAAAATAGATTACAAGAATGTTGTCTGCTATCTTTCTTCTTTTATTAAATGAGTTAATTTCTTTTTCAATTGAACAAGTTTCTTTTAGTTATATTTCATGTAGCATGAATCTAGCAATGGAAGTCTGACAAAATCACAAAAGGGAATCTCATTGTAGTCGTCCTGTAAAACAAT
>CADBTL010000039.1 GCA_902797575.1 uncultured bacterium | reverse complement strand
ATTCCCATGAACGTCTCCAAATTATTTTTATCGTTATTTATTATATAAAAAAGAATATGCTGTGGCAATGATATTATTAACCTGCACCAAATATATCTCCGTCAAAATTCAAACTTTTAGCATCTTTTAAAAGCGGAAAATCATCAATATTATACTTTTTAGAAAAATCTATTGCTTCTGCTCTTGCAAGCTCCAGGATTTTTGCATCATTAACAATATCTGCAATTAACATGTCAGGAAGCCCGCTCTGCCTTGTTCCTAAAAATTCTCCCGGACCACGAAGCTGTAAATCCTTTTCCGCAATAACAAATCCGTCATTAGTTTGAGTCATTATATTCAAACGAGCTTTTGTTTCCTGTGAACGTGTAGACGAAGATAATATACAATAGGATTGCAAATCAGACCGTCCTACACGTCCTCTTAATTGATGCAATTGCGATAAACCAAATCTTTCGGCATTTTCAATAACTATTACTGTTGCATTAGGAACATCTACTCCTACCTCTACAACAGTTGTAGATACTAAAATATCATATTCTTTATTTTTAAACTTACTCATGACATCATCTTTTTCGTCATTTTTTAGTTTGCCATGTAAAAGCCCGATTTTATATTCTGGAAAAATATCGTTTTGCCATTTTTCTTTTTCTATTGTTGCAGCCTTTGCGGAGAGTGTTTCGCTTTCTTCTATAAGAGGATAAACAATATAAGCCTGACGTCCGGCTTCAACTTCCCTTCTTATTAAATCCGCAATTTGCTTACGTGAATTTGTCATTGTTGTAATTATAGGTTTTCTGCCTTTTGGCAACTCATCAATTATTGTTAAATCTAAATCGCCATTCATTGTAATAGCTAATGTCCTCGGAATAGGAGTTGCTGTCATCGTCAATATTTGCGGATTTTGTGATTTCTTACGCAAAGCGAGTCTTTGTTTTACACCAAATCTGTGTTGTTCATCAATAACCACGGCACCGAGGTTTGCAAAATCAACTCCATCTTGAATTAAAGCATGTGTTCCGACTGCTATATTTGCTTGTCCGTTTCTTAAATTTGTTTCGGATTTTTGTCTTTGTTTTTTGCCAATGCTGCCTAAAAATAATTCAATTTTGATTCCAAGCGGTGTAAGCCAATTTATCATATTATTATAATGTTGTTGTGCAAGAATTTCAGTCGGCGCCATTATTGCTGCTTGATAACCGTTTTCTATTGCTGCTAAAAGCATTATTGTAGCTACAACAGTTTTACCGCTTCCAACATCTCCTTGCAAAAGTCTTTGCATTGGCTTTGATGAATGCAAATCGTTAAGAATCTCATTAACAGCCTTTTGCTGTGCACCTGTTAATTTAAAAGGTAAACTGTCTATAAATTTCATGACAAGACCATTCTTTTTTATCTGCAGTGGAATTGAAGAAATATGCTTGTTATTTTCTTCTCTTAAAATAGCCAGTCTGAGTTGGATTAAAAATAATTCTTCAAACACAAGAGAAAATCTTGCTTGTTGAAGTTTGTCATTATCACTGGGAAAATGAATTTGTTCTATTGCCTCGCTTTTTTTTAGCAAGTGATATTTTTGAATTATATATTCAGGTAAAACTGTTTGAATATCCTGTCTAAAAAGTTGAATTGCATTATATATAATTTTTCTTAGTGCTTTAATGTTTAAATTTTCACTCAAAGAATAAATAGGAACAATTCTTGCTAAATTCAAATTTTGATTTTCCTCAGTTCCATAGTCCATTATAGAGTATGTTGGTTTATCCAGAGTTAATTGACCGTCATATGAATTTAATTTTACTGTTCCTGAAACCATTATTCCTGAGTTTTTAGGGAATTGTGTTTTCATTCTTTCTAATGCGTACTTCGAAGCTTTTGAAACAAAAAAACTTAAAAATAAACTGCCGGAACCATCTGCAATACGAACTTTAAGAACTCCTAAGTTATTTTTTGTATTGAATGCCTCTACACTTTTTATAGTTCCGAAAATGGTAGTTGTTTCCCCTATTTCTAAATCTCTAATTCTTGTTCTTGAAGAATAATCAACGTGCTTTCTTGGAAAATAGTATAATAAATCAGAAACTGAATAAATTCCTAATTTATTCAATAAATACCCGAGCTTTGGTCCGACACCTTTTAGGTACATAACATCTGATTTTAAAGTTAACGTCTTATCTTTATCCGTTTGGGTATTTTCTTTTTGTTCTATATCCGACTTAATCACTGATACAAGCCGATCAATAGATTTTTTTCTTTGCGGAAGTGTATCCATAGAATATCTTTGAAAATGTTCAAGTAAAATTTGCCATTTTGGATTCTTTGATGATTTGATTTCTTTTATTAATTCAGAACAAACAAATGACGAGAATGTTTTAGTTTTCCCGTTTATGTTTATATATTTATACTTAACTTCTACTTCAATAGCTTTTTTGATTTGTTCTAAATTTTCCATAAACAAAAATATTAAGTATTATGCAAGATTATTTCATTTTTTTCAAGCGTAGGTTTAACATCAATAACTCTTTGATTAGAACTTCCTACCCAATGTAATTTAGGGTCTAAAAGTTCTTCAACAAATTTACCTTCCGCTATAACATCAATATCTGCAATTTCCGGTATATCTTTAATTTCTTCCCATAAAAATCCTGTATAAAGCCATATGTTTTTTTGAGGAAGTTCTTGACGTATTTTTTTGATTAATCTGAAAACTTCTTCACGATTAAATGGATGGAGAGGATCCCCACCTGAGAATGTAATACCTTCAATATATGGTTTACTCAATGCCTCAAAAAGCTCTTGTTCTGCTGCTTCATCAAAAGGAATGCCGCCTGCGACATCCCATGTTATTGGATTTTGACAGTTATGACAGTGGTGAGTGCATCCTGCAACCCATAAAACAACCCTTAACCCATCACCATTCAGCATATCGTCTTTTGTAATATTGTGATAATTCATCCTCTTCCTCACTTATGGGGTAAGCTTTAAATAATATCCCCTAAATTTTTAACCATACTCCTTACTCTATTTTATAATAGCACTATAAAAAAAAATTGCCAAAAGATTAATTTATATTAAAATTTGCGCACCAAGCATAATTTTGTGTGAATCACTGGCATTGTCTCTTTGACAGAATGCGTAATTTAGAATGAATCGCAGAGCTTGACCTTTAACAAAATAATTCAGCCCAAAGGTATATTCACGCTTGTTATTATTAGAGATTGTCTTATCAGGATCAAACTGGTCGTAACATGCTAATATTTGAAGTTTTTTTGTAAGCATATAACCTATAGTTGTATAAAAACCGCTGGCATGCTTTCTGGAAAATCCATAACTACCGTTGTATCCGTTAGCGTTTGCCCATTCAAATTCTGCCATGAATTTTTTGTATTCATATCCGATATATGCGCCGGTAACAAAGAAGTTGTCGCTTCTTCTTCCTCCATCAATACCCCCGCCGATTTTTAACTGACCATATTTATTCTTATCAAGCTTTGCCAAAGGTTTAACGTTTACCCAGCCAACGAATTCTGCTCCGGGGAAAAATTCTTCAAAATAAGTACCGGAACTGTATAAGCCTAAATCATAATCAATAAAGCTGTAATCTCCTTTAATTCTGCCGCCGAGTCTTCTTGCGGTACCGAAATTTCTGGCAATTTGTGAACGTCCTAAAAATGCTAATGTATAAGAGCTATTCCCGCCTTCCATACCAATTTGAGGCCTAAAGTGACCAATTTGAATCCTATGATGCGGAATTTTATTAGTTGCTACAAATACATCAGCAAATAGTGACTGAGTATAATTACGACTCGAATGAACCGGAAAACCCATCATAATTCTGAAGTCTCCGTTGTTATCCTTTAAAAACCCGTCAAATCCAATGTTTAGTGCATTGGAATTATATTTATCATTAACAGAACCTTCATCAGATATAGAGAAATCATTGTACGCATTATATGCTCCCCATATGTGCCAATTATCCATTTTAGATTCTTCTTTGCAATGGTGAGTTAATGCTTCTCGAAAAAGATATTCCGGCACATTATAATTGTCTACTTCGAGTTTATATACTGTTTTTAACTTTTCTCTTAAGGTCATATTCTCTGATATTTCAGCAGATTGAACGTTGCTTCCACCGGTTTCTTCTTCCATTTGAGGATTCGGAAGTGCAACTTCATCAAACAGTTCGTTACTGCCTATCTTTTGGGTTACTATCTCTTCAGCTTTAATACTTTGAACTGTAATGCAGAGAATCAACAGAACAAAAAAACAATGAAAAAATTTACTCATAAGTAATATTCTAACACAACATTTATTGATTAACTACTTTACAAGATTTTTGATTAATAGTATTATTGAGTTAGAATCGGAGGAGACTTTGGCTGAGAAATTTAGAATTATAGGCGGTGAAGCATTAAAAGGTGAAGTATCAATTGGTGGTGCTAAAAATGCTGTTTTAAAAATTCTTGCAGCTACAATTTTAGTTAAAGGTTCTACTAAAATATACAACGTTCCGCATCTTACAGACGTTGAGATAATTTTGAATGTTCTTTCCGATTTAGGCGCAAAATGTACATATAACAGGATAGAAAAATCCGTTGTTATCAACGCTACAGATATAACATCTATTACAGCAAAATATGAACTTGTAAGCAAGATGAGAGCATCTTTTATAATTCTAGGGGCTTTAATGTCACGTTGCAGAGAAGCTATAGTTGCTCTTCCGGGCGGGTGCGCAATCGGAGAACGCAGAGTTGATTTTCATATTAAAGGCTTAGAAGCTCTTGGTGCAAAAATTAAAATCGAGAACGGGTATGTTCATGCAAAAGCATCAAAATTAGTTGGAACTGATATTTACCTAGATATTCCGTCAGTTGGTGCAACTGAAAATTTGATGTTAGCATCTGTAACGGCTGAAGGTTCAACAAGAATCCAAAATGCAGCTCAAGAACCGGAGATAGTAGATTTAGCGAATTTCTTAAATACTTTAGGCGCAGATATATCAGGAGCTGGAACATCTGAAATAGTTATAAATGGGGTAAAATTAGACAGCTTGCATTCTGCAGAATATACAACAATTCCTGACAGAATAGAAGCAGGCTCTTTTATGGCAGCTGTTGTAGCAACAAGAGGTAAGGCTATAATAAAAAATGTTTATCCTGCACATCTTACGTTTTTCAATGATAAGCTAATCAAAATGGGTGCAAGTATTAAACTTGTAGAACCGACTACAATAGAAGTAAGCTGCAAAAATCGTTTGAATTCAATTAATTTTGTCACGCAGCCTTATCCAGGATTTCCTACAGATTTACAAGCAATAGCTATGACGCTTTTAACAACTGCTAATGGCGTAGGAATTATAACAGAAAGCTTGTACGAAAACAGATTTATGCAAGTTCCTGACTTAAGAAGAATGGGAGCAGATATTCATCAAGACAGAAACCACGCTATAGTTAAAGGTGTTAAAAATCTTACCGGAGCGACTGTCGTTGCGAGCGATTTAAGAGCAGGTGCTGCATTGGTTATTGCAGGACTTATGGCAAATGGTGAAACTATAGTCGAAAAACTTCATCATATTGACAGAGGATATGAGGACTTTGAATATAAATTATCTAATCTGGGTGCTAAAATAGTAAGATTTGATGATACTGAATTAAATGCCATGCAAAATACGGGCATGGTAAATATAAGGGGGATATTGTAAATGGCAACATATAAAAGGTGGTATGACCATGACCCTAAATTATTAGAAGTAATAGAGCTTTTAAAAAATTATCAGGATGAATTAAGAGAACATGCAGTGGTTTTTCTTGATAAATTAGAAGAAAAAGTTTCTAAAGAAGCTCTTGATAGATTTTATGATCTTGTTAAACCTGTCAATGGTGCAAGATGGTATGATAAAGACCCTATTATATCTAAAACCGTTGAGATTTTACGTGTTGTTCCGCCAGAAGTTCAATATGCTTGTGCGGAAAGATTTATTAATGCGTTAAAGGGAATGGGCATAGAATACGAAAGCCCTAATGCGTAAGATAGCAAATGAATAATTATGCTTATATCACTTTATCTGTTATAATTCTGTTAACAGGTAAGTTATGAAGTTAGAAGCAAGTTCTTTTTTTGATACGATAAACAGAAATATAAAGAAAGGTAAGTCTTTTACATTTACGGGACTTACGACTTTTAGCAGACTTTTATTATTGAAATATATAAGGAAATTATCTAATAAAAAGATTTTATTTATAACTTCTACTGAGCAATCTGCCCTCAGATATTCTGCCGATTTAGAGAGAATATTTGATTTAGAAAGTGTAACATTACCATATCAGAATGTTTCACCGTATGATGGTGTAAATAGTAATTTATACGATTATCAAAAGCAAATAAGTGTTTTACTAAACCAACCTGAAATAGTAATCGCTCCTGTAAAATCTTTGTTAGAAAAATTCCCTAAAGATTCATTTTTTGACATAAACTCTTTCAGTTTAAAAATAAATGATAGCATTGACCAAAGAGAACTACTTAAGCACTTAGTAAATTTGGGTTACAAAAGATCTACAATGGTGTCAGATATCGGGGAATTTTCTATTCGAGGTGATATTGCTGATATTTATACATTGGAAGAATATCCGATAAGAATTGAGTTTTGGGGCGATGAAATAGTTGATATAAGGTATTTTGATAATGAAACTCAGAAAACAATAACAACTGACACTCAAAGAATTAATCAATCTCTTAATGCCCAAGCAGGCACAAAACCGTCACAAGTAAATATCAAGCCTATTTATAAGTTTGTATTACCGAAAAAGCCACCTAAAGAATTCTCAAACTTGCTAAAAGACAAAGTTGAGTCAGAACAGTACTTTGAGGGCATAAACGTATACCAATCTTATTTTAATAAAGACTTAGTCAGTATATTTGATTACTTAAAAGACTATATTTTGGTATTTGATGAATATGCCGAAGTTACCTCGAAATACGGATTAGTCGAAGAAACCTTGAATAATCAATATAACGAAGGTTTAAAAACAGAACGTGTTGAGCCTTTAAAAGAGCTTAACCACTTTTCTGCAGCTGAATTTTTGCAGGATATTGCAGGATTTCAGAAAATTTACCTTAATAATTTTTTATCGGATGAAAATAATGAGGTTATAGATATTGATGCGAGAAATATTCAAATTTTTGATGCCGACATGGATTCAGCCGCACAATTTTTAAAAGAACATCGTGATTATCAAATCACAATAGCAACAGACTTTCAGGAGAGAGTAAAAGAAGTTTTATCATCATACGGAATTTATGATATTGAATTTATCAAAAATATTACGTCATCAGGAACTATTATTCCGGAGGCAAAAATAATTTTATTAACTGACAGGGAACTATTTAATAAGCGCCAAAAAGATGTACCGTCGAATCGTAAACGCAGATATAAAGAAAAAGCTGAGTATATTGAAAATATCAATGATATCAAAGAGGGCGAATATGTAGTTCATTCAATACATGGTGTCGGAATTTATAAAGGTCTAACAAAACAGGAACTTGACGGACAATTAAAAGATTATTTAACAATTGAATACGCAAACAAAGATAAATTGCATATCCCTGCGGAACAAATAAATATGCTTTGCAGATATAGAGGTTCAGGACAAGTTAAACCAAAACTTTCGAGAATGGGCGGTTCTGATTGGGAAGGAGTAAAACAAAAAGTTAAAAAAGCTGTAGAAGCAATTGCATATGATTTATTAAGATTGTATGCAAGACGTAAAATGAAAGAAGGTATAGCATTTGCTCCGGATAGTCCGCTTCAGCTTGAAATGGAGGATACATTTGAATATATTGAGACTCCTGACCAACTAAAAGCTATAAACCAAATAAAAGAAGACATGGAAAGTCCTAATCCTATGGATAGACTTATATGTGGTGATGTCGGTTTTGGGAAAACAGAAGTTGCAATGCGTGCAATGTTTAAAGCGGTAACATCTTTAAAACAAGTTGCGGTAATTGTGCCGACAACAGTTCTTGCTTTGCAGCACTATCAAACGATTAATGAGAGATTCAAGCCTTTTGGAATTGATGTTGAGCTTTTGTGCCGTTTCCGTTCGGCTAAGGAACGAAATGAAACTTTAAAAAATCTTGCGACCGGTAAGTGTGATGTAGTAATTGCAACTCATGCACTTCTTCAAGACAAAGTTATATTTAAAGACTTAGGTCTGCTTGTAATAGATGAAGAACACCGATTTGGTGTAAGGCATAAAGAAAAGATAAAAGAATTTAGAGAAAATATTGATATCATATCAATGTCTGCAACTCCTATTCCAAGAACACTTTATATGTCCTTATCAGGAATTAAAGATATATCGGTGATTAATACTCCGCCTCAAAACCGTCTTCCGATAAAAACTTTTGTCGGCGAATACAATGAACAAACCGTGAAAAATGCGATAACAAACGAACTCGACAGAGACGGACAAGTATTTTATTTGTATAACAGAGTTGAAACAATAGAAGAATTCAAGCTTGAACTTCAAAAACTAATTCCTCATGCAAGAATCGGAGTCGGACACGGACAATTAAGCGAGAAACAGCTTGAAGATGTTATCGTAGGATTTGATAATCATGAATACGATATCCTTCTTTGCACAACAATTATTGAAAACGGATTAGATATACCTAATGCTAATACAATAATTATTCATGAAGCGGATAAATTGGGACTTGCTCAGATGTACCAACTTAGAGGAAGAGTAGGAAGAAGTGAAAAGCAAGCTTATTGTTATTGCTTGTATAAGAAAAATAAAGAACTTTCTCAAGAAGCATCTGAAAGGTTAAAAGCAATAAGAGAGTTTACGACGTTAGGAAGCGGATATCGCATTGCTATGCGTGACGTTGAGATTAGAGGAGTCGGAAATATCTTAGGCACTAAGCAGCACGGTCATATGATTAATGTAGGCTTTGATACATATTGTCAGCTCTTGGAAGAAACTGTTAACGAACTAAAAGGTGAAACTATAAAAGCCGTAAAACCGACAATTGTTGATATAAATGTAACAGCCTTTATACCTGATGAGTGGGTAGGTTCAACAGAGCAAAAAATGATTGAATATAAGCGGTTATCAGATGTGAAAAACGAAACGGAACTCAATTATATTGTTTCAGAGTGGAAAGATAGATTTTCCAGAATTCCAGAAGAGGTTGAAAATCTTATTAAATTAATAAAAATCAGACTAACTGCAACTGATTGCGGAGTATCGATAATTCGAGAAGCAGGTAATGACATAAGAATATATACACCATTTACCCCATATGAGTGGAATATAATAAAGCAGGGATTAGACAAAGATATTATCCGTAAAATAAAGTTTACGGTAGCACCAAAAACATGCACTGACGGTAAGTCAATAATGCTTATTAATACAAATTATTTGAGCTTTGAAGATATTTATAATACACTTACAACACTTTTTTACTATATTAAAGAAACTGCTAATAAATATAAAAATTAATTGACAATAAATTATATTTATACTATCTTTATCGAACATAACAGGGTTAATGTGTTTATTAAAAAGGAGGTATTATATTATGTTTGTACAACCAATCAATTTTACAAGTATTGTTAGTAAAAATGCACAAGTTAAAGCTCCAAGCTTTAAGTCTTATGAAAATCATGACGGAAGCCCGATTCCAGAGATAGAACAAGTTAAATATCATAAAACAATGGAAGCGGAACACCACATACAAAATGGTGATTATGCATCTGCAGCAAAAGTTAAATTTGAAATCGCAGATATATGCAGAAGGCAAGGTAAAGAACGAGATGCATATCTTTTGGAATGCGGAGCAAAAAAACTTTTAAGCAAAGTAAAACCAAGAATATAATATTATGGACAATAATGTGCGCTTTAGTATAGGCAGAACCCTACTTCTGCGGAATTGAACATAAAAATCGAATCTCCATTGGGGCGGTGGTTTTTGCTGCTCCTATTGGGGAAGGAATAGAATCTCTATATGAAAGCAAAGCTTGAATATTGAGATTCAGGAAGGGGATTGTTATTACCTCTACCCCTTTTACACTAACTAGAGTAGCTTAGTAAAGCTCTGTCATACTTCATTTACCCCTTTTACACTAACCGGAGTAGCTTAGTAAGGCTCCGTCATACTTCATTTACCCCTTTACCCCTACCCCGCCTGCATATGTAGTTTTCGCATCCGCTCAAACACATATGCTGTCCTCCCCATTTGGGGCGGAGGGATTGGCTTCTTCCCCTGTTGGTAGAGGTAGAACCTACTTCTCCTACCCATTTACCCCTACCCTCTCCCGTTATTGTAACTCTCGAGCAAAGCTCTCAAGTACAATAACGACCTCCCCGAGGGGAGGTTAACAAACATACATAATCCAATCTCCCTGATTGAAAATATGATTATACATTTTAAAAATTAAGCTTCTGCTACACCAAAAGTATGATTTTTTATTTGTATTCTCCTCTAAATGTATGATTTTTGCAGATTTATAAAGTTAATTTTTATGAAAATATACTATAATACAAGTAGTAAAGTTGACTTTTAATAATATCCCATTAAAAGAAACATGAAAACCCTAAAACAAGACAAATTATAAGTACATAGTTGTGGAAATGAAAACATTTTCACACAAATAAAAGGAGAGTACCGCAATGGGAATGGCAGCATCTCAAGCTAGATACTTAGCTCTAATTGCAAGACAATCAAACGTAGAATACGAAGGACAACAAATCAACCAAGCAAGACTTGCGCTTACAACAAAATCTTCCAATGCTTTTAGAACATTGTTAGATATGCAGGCTCCTACGTATCCGAATAGACAAGATTATATCAAAATTATTTATACTTGGGATGGTGATGCTGGTGTTAAATATACAATGAAAAGTTGGCAAAAGCTTGTAAATGATCCTGAAGGTTATAATTATACAATTAAATATACAAGTAATGCCCCGACTCCGCAGGGTTATAAGGTAGATAAAAGTAATCCGCAAGTTAAGTTTAATTCTGATAGTGTTACAGATATGAAAGCCGAACTGCAAAGACTAAAAAAAGAATTATCTGATGCAGAATCGGATTATAAAAAAGCACAAAGTGCGCAAAAGAAAGCAGCTGCAAGTGCAGGAAATATAAATAATTATTTAGACAAAAGTAATCCTATAAATAATATAGTTTCTGCAAATTATGACAGCTCAGATGATCATTTTACTTTGAACCAAGCTCCTGTTATGTATGATGATGAATATGCAGGATATTATTCAAGTGAAGAAGCAACAGAAGCGGATGTATTCTATAAGGATGGTACATACTATACACGAGCTTTGAACCCTGAAACAGGAGCATATGATTATACACCGATTGAAAATCCTGATACAGATAACTATATACAAGAGACTAATCCTGTTAATTTCTATTCATATGATGCTTCGTCATACAATTATATTCAAAATATGATAGCCAACGGTGCTCTGTCAGAAGATTTTGACCCAAGCAACGCTTTTGTGCACTCTGATGATAGTGGTAATATTGTTGCAATTGCATTTAGAGATCAGCTGCAAGATATTATTGATAAAGGGAAAAAAACGTATACTCCATACTCTCCAACAAAAGTTGATGAATTAACAAGCACGCTCGCTGATGCCAAAGAAAAATTAACAGTGGCGGAAACAGCGTTACAAGAAGCTCAAGATAATTTTAGTAATCCGGATATTACATCAATAGAATTGGGTAATGAAGTAATTGATCCTATTCAAGGTACAGAATTTGATGTTGAGCAAATTAAACAGATAATAAGAGATACAGGTTCAACTAATTTATCTAAGTATATTGATTCAGACGGCAATTATGTCGGAAATGGTATATATACATATAATTACAACGGTGTAGATTATTATGTTGCATATGATGATTTAGTAAATTCTTACTTAAGCACAAGTGCTACACAGACTAAACTGCCAACATACGCAGTAAAAGAAGCTCCGGCAGATACAGAGTTGTCATCAAAAGCGTATATAGAATTAGATGAAAACGGTCAAAGATTGAATACTATAAGACTTGCCGGTGATAATACTACAAGAGAGTTGACAGCAACAGAACAGATGGATGAACAAGCTTATAACGACGCAATAAGAGCTTATGAATATGAGCAGGCATACTATGACAAACGACAAGAAGAAATTGGAGCTATGACATCAATTCTGCACCAAGAAGATTTAGCACTGGATTTAAGAATGGCAAGTTTGGAAACTCAAAGAACTGCGCTTAAGACAGAAATAGAAACAGTTCAAAAAGTACTGAAAGAAAATGTCGAAAGATCATTCAAGACATTCGGTAATTAGGAGTACTAATTAGTAAATCCTAAGTTCAACATACAATGTTACATAATAAAAATATACAATACTCTAAAAAAGAAAGGAAAAATAAGCGATAAGAAAATAATTTTATCAAAGAACTTTTTGACCAACGCATCACCTGACAGTCTTCCTCTACCAACGGGAGAGGTGAAGCCGTATACGATACGAAGTGAGTATTACGGATTCGGTAAGGGGTTAAAAACAAATCACTTCT
>CADBTL010000038.1 GCA_902797575.1 uncultured bacterium | reverse complement strand
TCAAGACAGCGAAATTCCGTACGGCTTTGCCGGATTGCGAAAACCGAAACGAACATTAGCGTATGCGGAGTGAGTGACAGGTTTGAGGAGTGAGTGACAGGTTTGAGCAGGAGGAATTTCAAGACAAAATTTTAATTTTTCCGCAAACTCTTATCTCTTTACAAAACTTAATAAAATTTGAATTAACTGGCAATTTTTTTTTAGAATAATACTTTATATATGTATAGTGTGTAAGAAAAGGTAATAATGTTATGTCAAATCAATTTTTAAATCCTCAACCTAATTATTCAGGTGTAACTATACAAATTGCTAATCCGGCAGTAAATGTATCGCCTTACGGAGTGCAAAGTTCGAATTGTTCAACTACACAAGAAAACACTTGTAATACTCCTGTTTGCGGTGTAAATACAATGCAGCAAAGCGGTTCTAACGGATATCCGGGGCAAGTAACAACAAATCCGATTCAACAGCAGAATATTCCATATGCGTATCCGCCGCAATATTATTTGAATAATTACAATACAACTAATGTAAATGGTAAGAATGTCCCAAATCAAACAGATAATATTCCCGATGCAATTATGAATAAAAATCTTGCTGAAAACATAGATAATGAAGCTGATATGACTCGTTCAAATGAGATAATTGAAGGTCTTAATAACAGAGGTGCTGAACTAAAAGAACAACAAAAAAATACAAAGGAAACAAAAATTGTAGCATTGACAGATGATTACATTAAATCATTAGAGAAATATCTTGACAACCCAAATGATGAAGTCAGGTTAATGGCTTCAAAAGAAGTATTAAAGCGTCTTGATGAAGATAAAGACAGGTATGATGATGCAGCTTTGAATGCGCTACTTAATAAAATGATGCAAGATCCTTCTAAGTTAGTAAGAATTGCTGCATTATCCGCATTCTCTTCAGGTCTTGCCTGCGGCAATGATTATACTGTAAAATTATTAAAAGATATTCAATCAAATCCGAAGTCCGATCAGGAAGACATTTTGGAAGCATCAAATACTCTTCTTAAAATGTCGGCCGGAGTTGAAGTAAAAAAAGTACCTATTCCGGAAATGGTCAGTAATGAAGAAAATAACAAATAACTTCTAAACAAAGGAAAACATAAAGATGGTTAGCGTAGCAAACATAGCATGTAAAACAGCAGGTATCGCAGGAATGAGTGCGATAGTTTATGATGCTTATGCTCATGCAAAGCATCATTCGGCAGTAGATGCAGAAGAACTTTCTGCGGATGTTTTTGAAAATGCTATAGCCGCAACAAGAACGAATGCTGATGCCAGCCATGTTACAGGAGTTATGCAAAAGAAACTTACAAACTTGAGAATGCATAACCCTATAATACCAGTTATAGGAAAAATAAAAGGTTTTGTAAGTGGATTTTTTGGCTCGTTGGCAGATAATATCGTTCCGACAGTACTCTCTGCAATTGCACTTGGCGGAAGAGGTTTTATGCAAAAAGCCGGAGCAATAGGACTTGTCGGATATACTCTTTTAAAAGTCGCAAAAGAAGGTTTTGGATTAGGCAAGAAGTCGCCTATTGATGAATAAACTAAAAACTCTCTGTAATATTATACTTTTGGCATTGATTTGATTGTTGCCTTAGTGGTATTTTTAGCAACATTGGAGATTTCTCCTACATCAGGTATTAATTTTTTTTCTTTAGCAAGAACATCCTTATCTGCGGTTTTTGTTGTATTTATGCCTGCTTTATACAAGAAACCAGGACCAAGAAACATCATAGACACAGCAGCAGCTCCGAGCCCGAAATATCCGGCATGCCGCCACGAAGAAGTATTACTTCTTGCAATTGCAGTTGTTGCAGCTCCAAGGATTAATGAAATCCCGCCGGCATTAATAAGAGCTAAACGCTTTTGAGTTTGTTTTTTTGCAGCTTCTCTTGAATCTACGGCAGCATCCCCCCTAAAAAATACCTTAGGGGTCAAGGCATTAACAGGTTGAATCATAATCACACACACTTTCTTTATATTCTCTTTGCATACATGATAACTCACTCGAAGATATTTGTAAAGGGGTAAATCGGAATTTATTAAGTGTAAAATATACATTATTATTGGTTTTTGTCCATTTTCTAAAATCCGACTAATACTAAGTTGCGTATATACTCATCTTCTAAAGGTAGTATATATTCGATGATATCAATTACTCTCGCATTATATTTTTCCAAAATATGTTGAGAATTCTTTATTTCATCAATTGCTTTTTTGGATTTATATGCAATAAAATAACCATCCTGTTTTAACAAAGGAAGAGCGTATTCTAGTATTTTAGATAAATCCGCAACGGCACGACTGGTAATGATATCAAATTTTTGTAATTTTATATTTTCAGCTCTATCGCAGATAAGTGTTAAATTTTCTATATTAAGAGAATTCTTTATATTATTAACAGCGTTTATTTTTTTCTTAATACTATCAATTCCTATAACATTTACATCAGGATACTCAATTGCAATAGGTACACAAGGGAATCCTCCTCCACATCCTATATCAAGTAATGTTTGATTACTTTTGATTTTTCCGGTTAGTTTGATAGCAAGTGAATCATATATGTGTTTTTCGTACAAATATTTTTCATCATTTTTTGAAATCAAATTAAGCTTTGCATTTTCAGATAAAAATACTTTTTTGTACTGTGTAAAATCGCTGTTGATAATAAAATCTTTTTTAACCATATTTTTTCTCTAAAGTTTCAAACTCTGTATTTTTTATTCTTAATCGCATATCTTTTATACGATCTTCTATTTTGGAGATATCCATTGCATCACCATAATTACGCGCTATTTTTAAAGCTTTGAAATACTCAATAGCAGCATCTTTTATTTTATCTTTCTGATTGTAATAATAATCACCCAGAGCTATAGTCGACTCTATTATATAAAAATCTTCATTGACAAATTCGGCACACTGTTTTGCTTCAGTAAGAAAATCGTATACTTTTTCAGGATTTGTAGTAGAATATATTTTTGCCAAATAAGATGCAGTATAGTATATACCTTCATAGTTATTATTACTTTTTTCGATGTCATATGCTTTCTTAAAGCAATCTTCTGCATCGGATAAATTATCATTTTCATAATAGCAGGAGCCTACATTTGAATACGCAGGAGATTTATAAGGATTATTTTCATTTATGGAAATACATTTGTTATAATAATCAAATGCTGTTTTTGTGTCACCATTTTCGTCGCACATAAGGGCATATTTAAAATACAATTCTGCTAACCCTTTTGTATTAGTATAATCGTCTAACGATTCAAGTGCCTTTTGATAATATTTAGAGGCTTCTTCATACTTCTGCGTTTCACTATAGATATTGCCTAATAAAGTGCAAGCATCGACCATTAACGATTGCGGAGTGTCTACAGAGTATATAACTTTTTTTATAGTTTCAATTGCGCGTTCTATCTTATACATATCAAAGTACAAACTTGTTAGTTCATAATTTAAATAACTTAAATTAATAAATTCATTTTTAGTTTCATAATATTTTTGTGCAGTTTCATAATAGTGTTGAGCATTTGAAAAATCGTTAATTTCGCAATATAATCTTGCAAGTTCCGTACGAATTTCAGCTAGAGTGTCTGCGTTCGGCTTATCTTCTTCAATAATTTTTTGGTACCCTTCTATTGCATCTGTATACATCTTTTTTTCGGAAAGCTGTTTTACAATTTTCATTTTTTCTAAAATGCCTGATGGTATATTATTGTGAATAGATTCTTTTGAATTTTGCACAGGAAGCTCTTGAGTTTGTTCTGCTTTTTGAGGTTCTTCTTTAGTTGTATTTTCAAGTTGAGAGACTTGTTTTGTATGATAATCAATTTCTGCTCTCATAGCTTGCCGAGATATAAGAATAGTTCTGTTTTGCAGAGTTTCTTTTAGTTCCTTTTCATATATTGAAATCAAGTATTTATGCAATTTTATTTCTGTTTTTACAGGAATAGAAACATCAATATCTTGTTGGAAATAATCGTTAACATAAACCATCTCATCTACTTGAAATATGATTAGACTATTTTTAAAGTATTGAAGTGCATATTCATCATACACGCCAAGTAATGCAAGACCGTTTAAACTTATTCCGTGTCTTATTATTCTCAAAAACCAAAAGAAATTCCTAACATTTGACGGAAACAAGCTAATGTATATAAAGCCTAAAAAAGAGTCAAAATCCATCCCTGATTGCTTGTATTTTGTCAAAAATTCTTTTACGGATAACTTCATTTCAACAATTGCTCTTGCTGTAAGAGTAGTAAAGTAATAATATCCTCTGGTTATCTCATATAACTCTTCATTTTCCTCTTCAGTTCCTTTAATTTGATAAGACTCAACAAGCGATTTAAATAATTCTTTTGAGAATGCTTTAAAAAAAAGCCTTTTATTAGGGCTAACATCTTTTATTATATTTTGAAGCATTGCCCTGGTTGATAAAATTAACTTTATATTAGAATTTTTTAAGACTTCAGATAAACAATTTGAAATCAAATTCCTATTATCTTCAGATACATCATCGTATGAATGCAATACTATAATAAATGGTTTTTTTATTGAAGATACATACTGCTGGAACTTCACAGCCAATGTAGTAATTTTTGCGGTATGTTTAATTGCATTTGATATTGTATTTCTTTCAATTGTATCAATAAACGACAATAATATATCATCGCAAACTGTAGAAGCTTTACAATAATATTCAAGTTTTATAACATCTTTATGCAAAAAATCTGTTATATAATTAATAAATTGTCTTTTGCCTGTACCTAAAAAACCATGTATATACAAAAACTTCTCTTCGGCGTTTAAGAAATCGACAGCTTTAAAAATTTCGGCTGATAAATGCTTTAATAAAAATTTATCAATTTTATAAGACTCTTTTGAAATAAATTCATTTATGTCTATACTGCTGTCTAAAAATTTATATTCCATAAAATGATTTTATATTATTCTTATACATTTTGCAAATTAAAACAGCGTATTTAGTTTAACGGAGCAAGATTATTAGCCAGCTTTTTTAAAATGTTTTCAATAGAATCTTTTTCCATTAAAATAGATTGAACGGCAGAATTAATTTGTGTATTAATCTCTTTTTGATTTCGTCTTTGTTTAAATAACGGTGCAATATTATTAATTTGTTTTGCACTTATAGAGCGTGCTTTGGCAATTAAATCAGAGTTATCATGATAAAAATCATTTTCTAGCGCTGCTGAATTTGTTGCAATAATATTCGTTATTTTTGCAAGCTCAAGTTGATTTTCTTCATTTGTTAAAAATAAACAAAAATCTAAAGCTTCTTTTTTCATTTTAGCTCTTTTCGGAATAACAAAATTCATTACAGAAAAATCATACTGACCGGCAGAACCTCTTAATTGTTCCATTACGTCTGTGTTTTTGTATATAGATGGGGCATTTTCTCTTATCATGTTTAAAAAATTTGCCCCGCCTTGATAAAATACGATTTTACCTGCCATAAATTGTTCTAAAGCTTCACGATGAGTCATTGTTACTGTTTCAGGCGGTATCAATTCTTTGTTATATAAATCTTTAAACATCTTAAATACTTTATATGATTTTTCCGAATTAATATCTGATAAATCACTTATGTCGTATTTATTTAAGATTTTTATCATTGTATCGTTTTCGGTTATAGTTGGTAAATAAACGTACACACCGCTTTTTTGTTTTATCTTTTCTGCAATTAATGCCAATTCATCATAAGTTTTTGGCAGTCTTATAATGCCTGATCTTGCAAACAAATCTTTATTGTATATAGTAATTGCGCTCGTTGCATACCAAGGAATTGAGTATAATTTTTCATTATACTTAAGTGCGTTAATTATTTCAGAATTGAAACTCTCAACATTTTCTATAGGAATTTCTTCCAAAGTTCCTTTTTGTGCTAGTAGAGCTGAAAAATCAGGATTAAGATTTATTAAATCGGGAGGATTGTCAGTCATAACGGCAGCAAGAGTTCTTTTCTCCCCTTCAGAAAACGGTACATCAACCCATTTTATTAGAATATTAGGGTGCTGTTTTTCGTATGCTCTTATAACTTTGTACATATAGTCCGCAAAATCGCCCATTTGCAAAGTCCATACCGTAACTTCTTTTTGTGAAGTATTTTGTCTGACAGAACACGCTGTTAAGCTTATAAATAAAAGCAACGTTAATATGCAAGTTAAAAATTTTTTCATAATTAATCCCCAAAGTTAGGAAGTTTTTATATTTTTGCAGTTAAATTTAAATCTATGTATTTAAACGTATTAGTAATAATTCCGGGCGGAAAATTATATATGTTATTACAGGGTGTAATCTTCAAAATAGCATTTGTTCTATCAACCTTTGCAATTGTCGCAAGATACTTATTTCTGTTTGCTGAAAATATTATATACCCGTTTTCACTCTGTATTTCATCGATATTAAACCTGTTTGCGGTTATTGATGCCAATGTCAGATAAAATAATTTTTCTTGATTAACACCAAATATTTTAGTACAGTCCTCAAACATAATATTTTGAGAAACCGTAAGCGGATTTGTAACAACAGGACGTTGAATAACAACTTCATCAGCTGATACATTTGGTATAAAACAAATTAAAAACAGAATAAGTAATTTTTTCATATTCATTCACCCTACTATATAAATATCATACTTATTCTTCTTTTAACTCATATATTAGAATGAATTAAGGTTATCGAAACATCTTTGTTGTTTTTCGGTTTATAGAAAAGCCAAACCTAAACCTGCAGCAATAGCACCAAGACCTACAATTATATCAGCAGTAGTTGTTTCATTACCGCCATCCTGATTTGCAGGTTGACCAAAATATTTATTTTTCCTTATATCTGTTTTTTCAGGAAGGTTCTTTTTTATTTCAGCATATTCACTGCAGAATCTTTTTGAATTTCTTTTCGCCATTTTGACGGTATTTCTTAGACGTGCTCTTGTTGTAGGTTCATTAGTTGATAATTTAACAATTTGCATATAATACTCCTTTTATGTGCAGTTTTTTATAATATTATATTATTTTTTATTATTGAACAAGATTTCATTACAATTTATGAAGCTAACTGTCAAATAAAAATTTTAGGTGTTTTTAATAAAGTATGAAAACGCAAAACATTTATATACAGAATACTAATTTTAAATCGGGATTAACCTGTAAAATCATTAAAGACATTAAAAGTACAAATGTAGCAAAAGCTCAGGAAGATTTTAAAAAGATTGGAATGAATGCTGATTTTAAAGGTAAACAGGCTATTTGTGCAAATTTTGTATATGCAACAAATATTCTTTATGATTTATCCGAAAAATTCAAGCTTCCGTTTGATTTTGTTCCATATGCAGTTAGAGTATATGAGAATAAAGAATTATGTAAGCCGGGAGAGTATAGAGCATTTAGCATTAATGATACGGGGAAAATACTTACAGATGAACCGTCATTTATCGGCGGCTCTATATTTTTCAACAGTAATCACTCCGGACTTTTTCAGAGCAATCAATTAGCAGACAAAGATTATAAAAACGGAAGGAGAAGCTCTTCTCATTTTCTAACAAACACATTACATGAATGGTTTCATACAATTCATATGGATTTAATGTATAAAAAATTAGGTTACGAAGGTGAATGTCCGATTTTAAGGGATGAATATCATAAGGAAGGGGTAAACAATGGACTAACTGAGTATGAACGGCTTAGTAATGTCGATTTAAAGGATTTGCCTGAATCATTCAAAAGATATATCGGTAGTTATGCAATAGAAGAAAACTCATTGTTAGAAGTTTTTGCAGAGTTAATGACTAAAATAACGACAGATTCATTAGATAAGAATTTGAATGTTATCAAAAACCCGCTTGATAATTTACCTAAAGATTTACCCGAAAAGGTCAAATTCGAGCTTGAAAGAACTTTAGATATATGAGTTTGCGGAAAAATTAAAATTTT
>CADBTL010000037.1 GCA_902797575.1 uncultured bacterium | reverse complement strand
TCGTCCAAACGAGTATTTGGTATACCCATTGGCGTTACTCTTTTTGCGTATTCTGTCGACATTAATTCACCTCATTTATTCTAGTGTGATGTACGTTATAATTTTATAAATTGGGTAGTCAAACGTAACTAAGACTGCGACATACCTTGTTTTATTTAATTTTGATATTTATATTACGGACATACTTTATATTCAGCTAACCTTTTCAGGCATACTTATCCCATGTACATGACCGCATGTTCTTCCATCATACCCCGTCAAAATTAGTAGTCAACTAATAAGGGTATTTTTTACAATTTTTCAAGTAGTAAATTTACAAATATTTACAAAAATAGGATGCGGAAAAAGTCGAGGGGTAAATGAAGGGGTAAATGAAGTATAACAGAGCTACGTTAAGCTACTCCGCCTATTGAAAAAGGGGGTAAATGAGGGATGACGGAGCCTAGTCAAGCTACTCCGCCTGTTGAAAAAGGGGGTAAATGAGGGATGACGGAGCCTAGTCAAGCTACTCCGCCTGTTGAAAAAGGGGGTAAATGAAGTATAACATAGCTACGTTAAGCTACTTCGTTTATTTAAAAACAAAAAATATTCATGCTATATCATGTACATAAGTTAAAAATAAGACAAGGAGTAATGACCGCTATGACTGAAATTAATATTGCATTTGCGGCAACTAAAAACTGGTTTGAATTCACTATGACTTCAATAATATCTATTCTCTCAAATACTCAAGACAGTAGCAGCTACCATTTTTATATAATGAGCAGCTGTTTCACAGAAGAAGATAAAAATAACTTTCATAAAATTGATAAATTTAAAAAAGCGGAATATACGTTTATAGAAATGGATGATTCCGAATATGACAAATTTTACAAAAATCCGCTTGGAAATTCAACAAATTATAGACTGAAGTTATCATCAATAACTAATGTAGATAAAATGCTTTATTTAGATTCTGATATAATAGCATTAGATGATGTATCTGAGCTATATAATATAGATATCAATGATTATTACATAGCAGCAGTTGAAGATAAATGTTCAGATAATATGAAATGCCGAGTAACTCGTGATTCTGATTTTATATTTATTAATGCAGGCATGGTGTTAATGAATTTAAAGAAATTTAGAATTAATAACGTAGAAGAACAACTTTTTGAATTTTTATCAATCAAAAATAATGGATACTGTGACCAAGATGCAATAAATGCTGTTTGTTATAATCATATAAAATATTTGCCAATCAAATTTAATATCATGGTTGGGTTTATGAATAATTGTTCTTACAACAAAGAACAATATTCAGATGCATTAAATAATCCTGTGTTGATTCACTTTATACAAAAACCTTGGTCTAATAGTTTAAAAACTGAATTTACGCAAAAATGGAAATTCTATAATGATTTGTTACATACTATAATATAAGTATATTTTAGAAATTTAGTTGTAAAATATACTATTTTGTTGATATAATATACACTGGAATATAGGTAAAAAAATGAGAGATATAATAGTACAGAAGTTCGGCGGAACGTCTGTCGCTGATACAGATAAGATAAAAAATGTAGCAAAGGCTATTATAAGAGAAAAGAACTTAGGGCATGACATAGTAGTTGTAGTATCCGCTATGGGCCATACAACAGACTACCTCGTTAAAATGGCACATGAGATATCAGATAATCCATCTTCAAGAGAGATGGATATGCTTCTTTCTACAGGAGAAGGAGTATCTATTGCGCTGCTAGCTATGGCACTTCAGGCACAAGGTTGTCCTGCTGTAAGTATGAATGCTATTCAAGTCGGTATTATGACAGAAAAAGTTCACTCAAAAGCAAGAATAATTGATATTAAAACAGATAAAATCAAAAGTTATCTTAAACAAGGGAAAGTTGTAGTTGTTGCAGGTTTTCAAGGAGTTACGGAAGATTTAGAGATAACTACACTCGGACGCGGAGGATCGGATACATCTGCAGTAGCACTGGCAGGAGCATTGAATGCAAAAAGATGTGATATCTATACAGATGTGGAAGGCGTTTATACTACAGATCCGCGAATAGTACCTAATGCGTCCCGACTTGAAGAAATATCTTATGAAGAGATGCTGGAACTAGCAAGAGTAGGAGCAAATGTCCTTCATCCGAGAGCAGTTGAAACAGCAAAACAGTACGATGTACCGCTTAGAGTTAGAAGCACTTTTAAATTAGAAAATCTAGGAACTTTAATAGTAGGAGTTGATAAAATGGAATTACATAAACCGGTTACTGGCGTAGCCTCAGACTTATCACAGTTAAGAATTGTTGTTTGTGATATTAAAGACAACCCCGGTACGGCAGCAATTTTGTTTAATGGGCTAGCAATAGCTAATATTTCAGTTGACATGATTATCCAATCATATGCAAGAAAAGAACTGAATACAAATGATATTGCTTTTACGATTGATAAAGGTGACTTGCAACAAACTCTCAATATTTTAGATAAAGTTAAGGCTCAACTTGAATTTTCTAATGTATATGTTGATGACAAAATTGCTAAAGTTTCAATTGTTGGTGCGGGCATGATTGACCGTCCGGGTATAGCAGCCATGATGTTTAAAACTTTAGCAGATAACGGTATAAATATAAAGATGATTGCAACGAGTGAAATTAAAATCAGTTGTATAGTTGATGAAAATGATGCAAAGAATGCCGTTGAAAGTTTACATAAAGCATTTCATTTAGAATCAGATGAAATCGCAGAGGTAAAAGGGACATTACCTGACGTATAAAATGAACAATTTTATAATCTTGTCGTTTTATATATATGAAAGGGTTATTATATGAGAAAATTAATATTTACAGTCATGACAATAGTATTATTAACAATTACTGTGCATGCTGATGACAATAAAGAAGCACTTGATACATTTTACAATTATGTTAATGCTGCAAATACCTATTCAAATTCTGTAACCGGATACTATGCACCAACTGCAAAAATTATCAGACAAGTAATAAAACCTGATGGTAAAACTGTTGATGTTTATACTGATACAGCAACTTACATAACACAAATGAAAATTGGTCAAGCAGGAGCCAAATTACGGAATTATAAAAATAACTACTCGAATGTAACAGTAACTCCAATCTCTAAGGGAAAAGTAAAAATATCAAGTGTAAGACATCCTTCTGTTGATAATGACAGTCTAAAAGCGTATATGATTTTTCAAAAACAGTCAAATGGCAAATGGATTATTATTGAAGAGATGATGCAAACACGACAACAAATTTTCTTGAAGTATGTTAAGTAGGTAAACAAATTGTATATAAAACTCCCCTTTTGTGGTATTATACAAATGAGGGAGTTTTTATATGGATAGAAATGTTATTTGTATCAAATGGGGAACTAAGTTTGGTCCTGAGTATGTTAATAAGCTATACAGAATGGTCGAGAAGAATTTATCTTTACCGCACAGATTTGTTTGTTTTACCGATAATTCTGAGGGTATTGATGAAGGAGTTGAGATTAGACCATTACCGGAATTAAATGATGAAGGCATTCCTGATAGAATGTGGAAAAAATTGGGGTTGTTTGCAAATCCTTTATCAGATTTAACCGGAACAGCATTGTTTTTAGATCTAGATATAATAATAAGAAGCTCACTTGATCCATTTTTTGAAGTGGAAGGAAGCTTCTTAATTTCAAAAGATTATGATTTTCCGCGTGATATAATTGGAAATTCATCCGTATTCCGATTTGAAGTCGGTAAACATCCTGAAATTATAGATCATTTTTATAATGAAGGTTTAACTATTAGAGAACGTTATAAAAATGAACAGGCATTTTTATCATATGAAATGGATAGAAAAGGTTTACTGAAATATTGGCCGAAAGATTGGGTTGTAAGTTTTAAACGTCAATGTTTACACAAATTTCCTATTTGTTGGTTTAAAGTTCCAAGAGATCCTGAAGAAGCTAAAATTTTAATATTTCATGGGAAACCTAATCCGGAGCAAGCTTATAACGGATATTTCGGTAAAATGGGATTTAGGTATATTAAACCTACAAAATGGCTTGATAAATACTGGAATTAAATACATTATGGTTTAACATCTTCTCTAAGCCATTCAATCATAGATTTATCTTCTCCAAAATATATATTAAATTTTTCTTCTACTTTTTTACTTCTTAAGAAAGTTCTGTTTACATTGTATGCTTTTGGTTCATTTACAGAATCAGTTGGTATGTCTATTATAGATTTTTCTTTATTATAAACATTAGAATAATTTAAACCATGATCTACGCAGAATGGAATTTGCTTTTTATTATTTTTCGTGTAAGAAATAAGCCCAAAAGTACGGCATATTAAAGGTCTTGCTTCATAAACAGCACATACACCCTTAATTAAAAATGGACATTCATAATATTTAGCAAATTTTTGCTCCAGTAAATTTATAATATTGTTGCTTATTGCAATTTTAATATTGTCCTGCAGAATTGAGTAAAAGCTGATAACATAAGCATACTCAAGTTCAGACATAGGATATTCCCCGTTCTTACAGCACAAATCGCACCCAATAGAACATTTAATAAACTCTGATTGTTCATTAAACATATTTCTCAGCTTGTAATCCAAATATTCTAAATAATTTTTATACCTGTTAAGCATTAGGTCTTGCCTTTTGCCGTTGTGATATAAGTTCTTCTTTACGCTCCAACTTTTCAAACAGTTGAGAATTTATTTGACCGCCAACTAATATTAATATTGATGTGTAATAAAGCCAAACCATCAATACTGCAAAACCGCCAATTGTTCCATAAACAAAATTGTATGTATGTAAATTATTTATATAAATAGAAAACCCCCAAGAACCAATTAACCAAGATATAGTAAAAAAGAAAGCTCCGGGAAGGGCACTTTTTCTTCTTAGCATTTCCGGACAATGTAAATCCGGTAATATGTAATAATGTAAATATGCCATTATAAATAAAGCAACAAATGCTATTGGCCATCTAATAAATAGTATGACATTACCTGTATGAGCAGCCAGACCTAAATATGTAATTAAAAAATTGATAATAACTTTACCAAATACAATGAGGTCGATACTTAAAAATAAAATAAGTGCATTAACAAAAACCATCACAAGAGCTAATAGACGATTATACAAAAAAGAACGAGTATCTTCCAGTTTATATGCCCTATTTAACCCTTTTGCAACAATTGCTAAAGCATTAGTTGAAAGAAATACTGTTATTGTAAAGCCTAAAATAGCAATTAAACCGCCTTTAGAGAAGAACCATACTTCATTGATTACTATTTGTAATAGAGTAAGAACATCACCGGGAACGACTTTTGTAAAGAATTCCAGTAAAGGCAACATAAATGAATGTTTTCCTAACCATCCGAATAGTGCCATTAGAAAAAGCATAAATGGGAAAAAACCTATCACAAGCATAAATCCCATCTCTGCTGCCATACCAAAAAGATCGTTATCAACAACTGCTTTTATTATATTTTTTATCGTTTTAAATTTATATTTCACAATTTAATTTCTTTCAATAATTTTTGAATTGAGTCTTTTACAGAAGATTTTATTGTACATCCTGCTGCAAAAGTATGACCACCGCCTCCAAATTCTGAACATATACTAGCGACATCAATTTTCTTTGAACGCATGGATATTTTTGTCAGCTTTGTATCTACTTCTTTCGCAACAAAAGAAACTTCTGTTGTATCTATTGCTCTCAACGTTTCAGCTATACCATCTGTATAATCATCACCTGCCGAAAATTTTTCCAAGTCTTTTTTATACACAGTAGTATAAGCTATTTTATTATCATTTACAAAATTTGCCTTATTTACACAATAATTTTGGAATAAAACAAAATTTTTTGTTTTTGTTTCATAACACTGCTTATATATGTAATTGGGATTTGCACCGGCATCAATCAAATCTGCTGCCGCTCTAAGTGCGTTTGAAGTTGTATTTTCGTACTTAAAATTGCCTGTATCTGTCATTATTGCTGTATATAAACATACTGCAGAATCATTATCAATATTCCAATTATTTTTTTTGAAATAATTATATAAAACTTCACCACAAGAACTTGAATCAGGCTCTATAATAGTATAATCTCCGAATCCGGGATTTGTTTTATGATGATCTATATTAACTCTGCATTTTGCACGTTCAAATAATAACTGTGAATCAAGAATTCTGTCAATTGCTGCAACATCTAATGTTATAGCTAAATCATAAACCAGAGACTTATCATAATATCTTTGTGCCAAGTTTATATTTGGCAAAAATTTATAGTTATAAGGAACATTTGAAACAATATTTATATCTGCTTTAATTTTGAAACGATTATATATCATGCTGTATAATGCACACATTGAACCTAAAGTATCACCGTCAGGATTCATATGCGACAAAAGCAGTATCTTTTTAGACTGTTTTATGATATTATCTAAATTGCAACTCATAAATGAATATTATCACAAATGAGTTTTAGGGTAAATAGATACGGATAGTAGTAACTTGGTTATATAAGTGCATTGGAGGGGTTCTTGGGCAAAGTTCTATATACAGACTTTGAAGGCGTAGATTCCATCATTGAGTCAATGATGGATAATCCTATGTTAAAAAAAGCAATCGCACGAACAAATTTATTTAATATGTGGGATAAAATTCTTCCCGAAAAATTTAAACATAAATCAAGACCTTTCTCAATGTTACCCGGCGGAATTATGGTTATAGCTTGCGAAAATCCGGTTGTTGCACAAGAATTATCACTGAGAAAAATAATGCTCATTCAAAAATTTAAACCATATTTATCAACATTAAAAATGAATGTGAAAGATTTAAAATTCGATTCTAAAAAATGGCAAGCATGATAATGCAATAAAGGAAATTATATAGAGCAATGCGTTAAAGGTTAATCAAGTTAAATATAATAATATCTAATATTAATCAGCCATGAAATAGGACTTAATGATAGCTTTATAAAAGTTTTTAGTAAAGAAAATAAATGGTCTGTGACGTATATATCTGATTAATGAAATTGGTTCATCAAACAATTTATATAATGCATAATCTTTTGATGACATTGCCCACGGTGACATCTGCAAATATTTAATGTAAAAATCTTTATAATAACATAGGGAATATTTTAGCCAAGGTTTATATTTTCCTATATAGTGAATTAATTTAGGATTTTTAGTATATACTGAGCGTTTATAAAACTCACTCGATTGAACATTCCAAGATTTGTCATTAATTACAAGTATGTTATCCTTACAAGCAAAGTTAATTATATCCTGATCACCACACCCAATATTGGCAGCATTTTCTCTTGTCCAGCTTAATAGACATTCCTCTATTCCATCTTCTCTCATTTTTTTTAGATTAAAGATAATAACACCTGCATTGATATAACCGTTAAATTTAGCACAAATATCCTCAACACCGGCTAAAACATAATTGTCAATATTTATTTGGTAAAGCTTACTTATATCATCATTAACTACTATGTCACAATCCAAATATAATACTTTATCTATATTTAATAACAATGAAGCAATTTTTAATCTGTAATATGTAGCAATAGAAAGATATTTATTTGTTTTTATATTCATATAATCTTGATACATATCATTATTAATCTTAATAAATTCAATAGAACAAGGATAAATGTGTTTCAGTAAATCAAATTTATAAATAACATCTTCAGCCAAGTTGTCATGCAAAATAAAAAACTTTACATTTTTATTTGGATTAAGATTTTTTAATATTGATGTTATAACAACACCTGCATATTTTGCATAGTTATTATCGCATGCTAAACATATATTTATATCTTCCAACTGCAATTATCCCTTCATATATTCTTTAAATTCATCTACATTAATGTACTTTATCGGTTCCGGTTTATAAAAAGCCTTTTGGTTTACCAATTTATCATACAGTTCAATATCACGCCAACCAATAATTTTTGCAGGGCTTCCCCCAACTATTGCACATTTAGGAACTGATTTTGTAACAACACTGCCTGCGCCTATAACAACTCCTTCTTCAATTTTTACACCCGGACAAATTGTAACTTTCGCACCAATCCAACAATTAGGACCAATATCGATTTTATAAGAATAATAAATATCATCAAATGGAATCATTCTATCTGAATTATAATTATGATTATCAGTAATCATATAAACACATTCAGCAATAATAGTATTATCTCCAATGCTTATACCACGACCACATCGAAGCATACCATGCTTCCCAATCCATACATTTTTACCCAATTTAAGATTTTTAATCTTTGATATTTGGCAAGAACTTTGAACATGATTATATGGAAACCATCCATAATGAAAAGACATGTAATGTCTCCAAGTGCTTATGGGTATTAAATCTATAAGACACTGTCTGAACTTTTGCCAACTCATATTTCCTCCCATATATAAGCAAATATATCATAATATTTAATTCCATACAATATTAATTAGTTTAAATATTCACTCGATTCTTTACATTACGTTGAATATCAGTATAATTATATGTATGCGAAAGTTTACTTCAATAATTTTGGTATTTTTATTAAACTTCTGTTTTGCAGCAGCAGATATTACCTTAAGAGATTATGATGAATTTGATATTCCCGAAGGTATTCATATACCGGTAATATCTCTCCAAGAATTTTCTACTGCTTATTGTGAAGAAGGAGATAAAGTATATTTTAAGACTACAAACGATATTTTCTTATACAACAAAAAAGTAATACCGGAAGGTACAAAGCTTGAAGGATATATTGATAAAAAGAATGAACCTATAATAGGTACTCATGCTGCAATGAAGGTTTTTGTTAATAAAATGTACACTCCTGATGGGACTGAAGTTCCTATAAAATCTTATATTTATACTTCAAACAATAATTTAATAGGCGGTGGTTTAACAGAACCTGCAGAATACATAAAAATGCCACATTATACACGCAGGGGCTTATTCAGACTAACACGCGTAACTCAGTATGTTCCCGGTGCCAAAAGAAAAATGGGTGAACATTTGACAATATCAGCAGGTGCAAATCTTATGGTAGTTTTAGTTGCTCCTATACATTTAACACATACGGCAATTGAATAAATTTTTGAACAATTTTAAGATTCAATCGTTATCTTATATGTAAGAACAGTTAAAAAATTGACAAAATAAAGTGTAGTAAAATAAAATATTAATAGAAAATATGAGGAGCAAATTATGAATTACAAAAAAGTTTGTGCATTGAGTTTGTTAGTTTCGATAATTTCTTTAAATTCGGTAATCGCCAAAACTAATTTTAATTATTCCAGCGCACAGCCAAACACAATGCAAAATAATGCAAATATACAACAGCCTATGACATATAATAATACACCATTAAGAGGTAGTGTTATTACAGTTCCTGCAGGTAGCAGCTTTCCTGCTACATTAACAACTGAATTGTCTTCTGCAAGTGCATCAGTTGGACAACCTATATATATGGTACTCGGAAAAGATTTTTATTATAACGATAAGCTTGTTGCACCATCAGGTAGTTCTATAAGTGGTACAGTAATTGAAGCATCTTCTGCTAAACACGGAAGTATCAATGGAAAACTTGCAGTAAGGTTTACTCAAATCACTACTCCATATGGTTCTCAAATTCCAATTTCTGCTGTAATTAAAACGGATGATAACTCCGGTGTGTTAGTTGGCGGAACTAAAGCTGATGTAGCAAAAGAATATACAAAAGATATTGTTGCTGGCAGCGCAGTTGGAGCTCTTTCAGGTTTAGTATTTGGTGCCCTCGCAAGCGGTGACAGATTAGGAAGAGGAGTTGCACTCGGTACAGCCGTCGGAGCAGGTGGTGGTTTAGTCAAATCTGCAATTGATAAAGGGCATGATGTAGATATTCCTGCAAATTCAAGTATAGATTTATATTTAACACAGCCAATTACAGTTTCAGCTGCTAACTACAGCTTTGAAAATTAGTGTTCTGGCATGCTTTTGCTAATATTCAAAAATTTGAAATCTAGATAATCACTTGAAAAACAGTAATAGATGACGATTTAGTCATTAAAAATAAGTAAGCAGGATAATTTATTTTGTTTTATAATATAGATATTCTATAGGGGTAGAGGTTAGAGAGATATAAAATCGTGTCAATAATAGAAAGAAGAAATTTTTTATACGAAGAGGATGAAGATAATTATACTGAATATAAACTTCCTAAGCTTGTAACAACCAAGCCGGAAGTTATTCCTATAAAAAAATCGTTTGCTATATCAACAGCATTACATCCGGGTGTTGTTTTACTAATTTGGTTTATATCAATAGTACTTGCTTTAATGGGTATACAATTATTTACGTTTAAAAAACCGGATGCAAAGCTCAAAAAGGATATTGAGTTTGTATTGGTTGATAAAGAGGCAATGCCGAGAAATATGAAAACCAAATATCGCTCAGATAGAAATTCTCGAAGTGGTGGTATTAATGATCCTAAAAGAAAAGTTTCAATGCCATCACCCGCACCTGCAAAAAGTCAGAAACCATCTGCTGCAGCTAGCAGCGCCAATAAGCTAATAAAAAAACAACAGCAAGCGGCTCAACAAAAGGCACAGCAAAAGGCTCAACAAAAGCAACAAACGCCAGTTAAGTCTCAACAGCCGACAACAACAAATAAACCGTCACCTGCTAAGCCAGCACCGCCTACGGCAAGACCAAGTGCTAAGCCTGCTTCAGCACCGGCTCCGGTTGCAAAACCGACAACACCATTTGGTATACCCAAACCTGCAAATGCTCCTGTCGGTAAGACTTTAGCTACAGGCCCTATTGGCGGAACTTCTGCACCATCAGGTTCTACAAGCGGGGGTACTGGTAGTGGCTCCGCTACTGGCTCAAGAACCGGAGTTCCTGCTCCATCACTTGCTCCCGGTAAAAGTAGTTCAGGTGGTTCTTTGGGAAGAACTGGATCCGGCTCTAGAGGAGGTACTGGTAATATAGGTAATCCTGGAGGAGGCGGTGGTGCTCCTGGTATAGATGCACTTAGAGAACCAGATTTCGGTCCGTATATGAGAGAACTGCAAAGAAGAATCAAAATGAATTGGGATCCTCCTAAAGGTAACGAAAGTAAACGTGTTGTCTTATTGTTTAAGATAGCAAAAGACGGGCGATTACTCTCTTGCAGGGTAAGTAAATCATCCGGATTACCTTCTGCCGATCAAGCTGCTCTAAAAGCGGTAGAATTAACAGCACCATTTAGACCGTTACCTGCTGACTTCAGAGGTCAAAGCATCGATATACAGTTCACTTTTGACTACAATGTATTCAATGCAACAAGATATTAAGGATAAAATAATTAATAAAAGAGGAAAATCATGAAAATTACAGATATTATAAAAGCAAGCTTAGTTTTATCATTATTTATGATTCCAAACTTTGCTGGAATGATTTGTATGGCTACAGAAAGCAGCACAAGTATTTCTTATGAACAAATCACATCAAAATACCCGAGCATGGAAGCATATATCGCTCAGGCTCGTAAAATGGTTAAAGATAACTGGTATCCGCCTGTTAATGCTTTTGAAAATAGTGCAACCATTATATTAACACTTAACAAGGATGGTAAATTGCTCAATTGTTTCATTTCAATACCATCAGGTAATGATGATTTTGACACTTCATTGCTTGACGCGGCAAAAAAGGCAACATACTCACCGCTTCCCAATGATGTAAATGAGGACGTTGTTAATATTGACTTGTCTTTTAATATGCAAAAAAGACATCTAAATTTAAAAAAGAAAACTTTAAGTGAAATTAAATAATAGAAAAGGGGAATAAAATATGGAATTATTATTACATTCAATTCAATTGGATTGGCCGGTATTACTACCGATTTTAATTTGCTCAATCTTAACCGTTATGGTAGCTATTGATAGAGCTGCATTTTACAAAGCAAACAAAAGAAACGTAATTGAGTTTATACCCAGATTACAAAAGGAACTTACAAGAAATAACCTTGTTGGCGCACAGAATCTTGCTGTTCAGTGCGGCGGCATCATAGGAGAAGTTACAGAAGAAGCTGTAAGAATATTGTCTGAGCAAAAGAAAGGTTTTTCACGTTCATTTGATATTGCATCAGCTCTTGCTACAAGAAAACTTGAACACAGATTGACTATATTAGGTACTATAGGTGGTGTTGCTCCATTTTTAGGTTTGTTTGGTACGGTTGTAAGAATACTTTATACATTTCAGGATTTAGCATCACAAGGTAACCAATCTGCAGCAGTTGCAATGGGTATCGGTTCTGCTCTTATTGCTACAGCATTTGGTCTTGGTGTTGCTATTTGTGCAGTAGTTTGCTATAACACTTTCCAGTCTACTGTTAAAAGATTTGAGGATGATTTCCAATTAATCAAATTATTATTCTTAAGTTTTGTTGACTCTGAGGAAGAAGTTAAAGTTAAATCAAGTTCATCTACAGTAGCATTATAAAGAGGGAAATTTAGAAACTCTCTCAACCCCTTCGCAGAATTACGAAGGCAGGAGATAAAACATGGCAATAAAATCAGGCAAAAAAGCTTTATTTACAGAAATAAATATTACACCGTTAACAGATATATTTTTGGTTCTTTTAATTATCATGATGGTTGTAGCTCCGACATTTCAGACAATGGATAATACAATATCTATACCTGAAGTAAATAGCGGTACTGCAATTGAGCAGGGGAAAGTGACTGTAGCAGTTACTAAAGACGGTACAATATATGTTGATGGAAACAAAATTTCGATGGGACTTCTTACGGATGAACTTGAGAGATTAAAAACAGATGATGAAAAAGCTGAAGTTGTTGTTAAGGCTGATGAGAAAGTTAAAAGTTCTATTATTATGGAAATTATGGATGCAGCGCAAGATGCTCATTACAAAAAACTTATTGTTGCAGGTGAACCGCTTAATAAAAAAGAACAAAGGGAACTTGAACAAACTTTTGAAAGCAGTGAAGTTCAAAATACTCTTGACGGCGCTTCAACTTCTATTCCTCAAGACGGATACGAAAATTGGAACGAATAAATTTAGTATAGTTATTACATAAAGGATCAACATTATGCGTGACAGTTTTAATGAAATAAATATAACACCACTTACTGATATATTTTTGGTATTGCTGATTATAATGATGGTTATAGCTCCAATGCTTGATCAGCAAGGCTTAAATTTAGCAGTTCCAGAGATTGTTAATCAAGAAGACATTGTTAAAGATTCTAAAATAATGAATTTTGTTGTAACAAACGACAATAGATATATATTTAATGATACAGAAATAGCTGCGACGGATTTAGAAAAAACTGTAGCAGATAGTGTAAAAGATTATCCCGACGGTCTTCTAATACAAGTTGATGATGAAGCTGAACATGGTGCTGTCGTTAAGTTAATGGATAGTGCAAGGAATGTCGGTGTTACAAGTATATCTTTATCCCGCTAAACAACTGTTATCGGAGAAGAATAGCTATGTTGGAACCATTAATTTGGATGTTTAAAATACATGACTTTAAAAAACATTTTTTGTTGTTTTCATTAATAGGTTTAGTTTGTTACGTAATAACTGGCATTCTATATAGCTATGCAGAGAATACTTGGTTTTATTTATCGACATTTTGGAAATTAGCAATCTTTCCGTTAACTATTTCAATTTTTGCAATACCACTGATCTGTTTAACAGGATATTTTTGGAACTTATCAGATAATATAATCAACAGAGAAAATGACATTATTGCAAGTAGTATCTATAGCAATAAAATAAAAAAAATTAATAAAATATGCCTTCCTGACTGGAATTTTAAAAATTTTATTTGGAGAGGTATTTCTTCCATATTTGCCACTGTGTTATTACTTGTTCCCTTGTATTTAATTATTAATAACTTAGGTTCAAAAGAGATGAATGGAACTTTGCAATCAGTATTAAGTATTCTTGTTTTTGCTCTCATTCCTGCTTTTATGTGGAATTATGCAAGAAAAAATTCAATTACTGCAATATTAAACATACCAAATGCAATACATATTATGGGAACATATACAGGTAGGTATATTCTTAATGCCATTATTTTTTCAGTTGTAACATTATTATTTGTTTTTGTTGCATACCAATTGTTTAACATATTTGAATTGAATAACTTATTTATACATTTTAGTAATATAAATCAAAATTTAATTCATATTACAATATTTTGTATTTTTATATATGAGATAAGCATATATTGGTTATTTATAAGTGCATACCTTTTAGGTACAATCGCACCAACAAGTGAAGCTTAACGAGAATCTACATTTCACAAGCTTCAACTAAGCTTTTTGCAATTTTTATAGCATTATTTTTTACTTCAATATTTTCCCAAAAATCATCTTGCGAGATGTACGGTTTTACAATTTTACGTGCCCAAGAACCTATTGCAATTCCCCAATAATTTATACCGCACAATTTTGCAAGTTCAGCAGTTTTAGAATTGGTTCCTCCTGAAAGCATGATATAAACAGGTAAATTTGCATTTTGAATAACTTCAGCCATAGCAACTGCTTGTAGAGTAGTCTTATAATCATCTGTTCCACCGCTCATAGGCACCCCATCAGCTTGAATGATAGTTGTATACGGTTCCCTTATTGATATCATTTCTTTAATTCTGGCTAACACTTCATGATTACCGAAGTTTTCTCTATCTATACATATTGAAGCAAATTTTGGTTTACATTCATTTATTACTTTCCATTTTTTAACCAAATCATCTTTATCATGCCCCATTATATGAAGTTCTAAAAATTCGACGCCGTTTTTAACCATAAAAGGAAGAATCTCATTATAATTAACCTCCTTTTCTTCCATTCTTATAGCACTAACTGGGCATTTATTTGAACAAATTCCGCATCCTATACATTTTTTTTCATCAATTAATATTGATTCATATATTGCATCATGTGGGCAAATATGATAACAATTAGCGCATTTTATACACGCAGAACTGTTTATTTTAGCTTTTGTTATATGTTTGTCGCCTTTTATGCCGATGCTTACACAATAATTAATGTCATCCATGCCTGCAAGAATTGCACCCTCTTTAGCAGCAGTTAATACCTCTTTTCTAGCGGATAAATCAAAGAGTTTACAACCGGCAGACGCATATATATATACAAGTCTTTTTACACTTTCGGTATCTTCATTTCCTGCACCGCACACAAGTTTAAACATTTAAAAACCTATTGCATGATTAAATACTTTTTGACTTGATCTGTCTTTTTTTACATCATTTGTGTAACTTTTTACTTCTTGAGTTTCAATTACTTGTCCCGGTCTTTGGAGTAAATTATTTTGTTGCAAAGTTTTATCAACGTTGTTGAATGATTTTAAACTATCCAGTTTATTTTGTAACTCTTCATTTTCATTATTAAGAATGACTGTTTGACGGCTTAAATCATTAAGTTTCATTTCGCAGGATATAACAAAATAATAGCTTACTACAACAACAGTAATAAGTATTCCTAATATAATACATAACGATTTATTAACTCTTTTTATAGCCATATCGCGAACTAAGTTCTCCTTTGGAAAGTACCCTTCTATTATACTATTGTTCACTAGCTTTTGTACAGATTTATCTACAAAAGCTTTTCTTTCTGTATGTTCTTCATAAACATACTTTTGCTTAGCCTCTTTTGAAAACTTCTTTATTAAACTATCCAGACCTGAAATACTACTATTGGCTCTTACTTTTACTTCTGCTACCAAAGTAAATCTCCTATTTGGGATTTTATAATCCCTTTCCCCAACTATTTAACACTACTCTCCACCATGCGCTTATCTAACGCATCTAACAACCCTTAATTTTGCACTCCTTGATGGCGGATTTTCTTTTACTTCAATCTCCCCCGCAACTATAGGCTTTTTATTTACAAGCTCTATTTTTGGCGGCTCGCAGGTACAAACTAGATTATTACACCTGCATTTTTGGCTTTCTCTCTTGAAGAATTGCTTTACAATTCTATCTTCTAAAGAATGAAAACTTATGACACTTATTATACCACCAACATCAATCAAATCCAATATATCATTCAAAACATTCTTTACATTTTTTAACTCAGAATTAACTTCTATCCTAACAGCTTGAAACACTCTTGTAGCAGGGTGTATAGAAGACTTAATGCGAGGAGTTGCTTGGATAATGATATCAGCCAGCTCTTTCGTTGTTCTAATCGGTTTAGTTCTTCTAGTTTCAATAATCTTGCTTGCAATCCGTTTTGAAAATCTTTCTTCTCCATACTCACTAAAAATCCTTACCAATTCATCCTCTTTATAAGTATTTACAACATCATATGCACTAAAATTCGCTTGAGTATCAAACCTCATGTCTAAAGGAGCGTCTTTTGAAAAAGAGAAGCCTCTGTACTGAGCAGTCAATTGATGATAAGAAGCCCCCAAATCTATAATTACACCGCCTGTAATTTTTTCAATACCAAGCTTATGTAGTTCTGATTTTATATTTGTGTATGAAGATTTTACTATGGTCAAATTCTTGAAATTCTTCAGTCTTTCTTTTGAATGAGCAATTGCTTCGTCATCAATATCAAATGCTATTAATTGACCATGCGGCTGAATTTTTTTTAAAATTAACTCGCTGTGGCCTCCTCCTCCTAAAGTACAATCAACATAAATTTTGCCATCAACACACTCCAGTGAGTCAACTGCCTCATTTAACATAACAGTATAATGTTTAAAATTGTCCATAAATTCATTTTATCATGATTGTTATTTATTGAGATAATATTGGCATTTTATGTTAATATAATTATACGCGAGATAAATAGGAGTTATTTTAATGTATGGACTTATTTTAGCAGGGGGATCCGGTAGCCGCCTTTGGCCGCTTTCGAGAGAGTTATATCCAAAACAATTGTTAAACATACAAAACACAGAAAGTTTGCTTCAAGAAACATTTGAGAGATTAATGGGTATCATGCCTGCTCAAAATATTATCAGTATGACAGGTGTGAAACATTATTCAAATGTTAGATATCAACTGTCTAAAATAACCAATAATCCTGTAGTTTTATCTGAGCCAATCTCAAAGAACACAGCACCTGCAATTGCATTGGCTGCAGAATATATATCTCAAAACTATGATGCAGAGGATGTTTTACTAGTAGTTCCTTCTGACCATATGATAAAAAATGTAAAAGCTTTTGCTCAAACAGTATCAGAAGGGGAAAAAAATGCAAAACAAGGTTATATTGTAACATTTGGTATTCAACCTTCATATCCTGAAACCGGATATGGATATATTAATGTTACAAATAATAAAATAGAAAATGGTTTTATTGTAGACAAGTTTGTTGAAAAACCAAACTATGAACTTGCTGAACAATATATAGCTGACGGAAACTATTATTGGAACAGCGGTATATTTATGTTCAAAGTTTCCATATTACTTAACGAAATCAAACAATGTTCTCCTGATATATACAAACTGCTTGATAATTTCAATTTTAAAAATTCAGCTGAGATACCGTATATAGAATTTGATAAAATGCCAAACATTTCTATTGACTATGCAGTAATGGAAAAATCCGATAAAATAGCACTTGTTAAACTTGAAAGTGATTGGAATGATTTAGGAAGCTGGAAATCAATATATGATGTAAGTAAAAAAGATAAAGACGGTAATGTTAAAATTGGTCATGTACTTGATGAAGGTTCAAAGAACTCATTAATATACTCTTCGTCTAAACTTGTTGCGACAATTGGATTGGAAGACACTGTTATAGTTGAAACAGAAGATGCAATTCTGGCATGCAAATCGGATAAATCTCAAGACGTTAAAAAGATTTTTGAAACATTAAAGAAGCAAAACGATAATACTCATTTGGTACATAAAACAGTTTACAGACCTTGGGGATATTATACTGTCCTTGCAGAAGGAAAAGGATTTTTAACCAAAATGATACAAGTTAATCCCGGTCAAAAGCTTTCTGTTCAATCCCACAATCACAGAAGTGAACACTGGGTAGTATTAGAAGGAATGGCTAAAGTTATTTTAGAAGGAAAAGAACATATACTAAGTCCGGGACATAGTATAGATATCGATGTAAAAGAGATTCATTCTTTGCAAAATCCATATGAAGATACATTGAAAATCATTGAAGTTCAAAAGGGTGATTTGCTAATAGAAGAAGATATTATCAGATATGAAGATATGTACGGCAGAGTATAACTTTACAGTTCTAATCAGCTATTTCTTTGGAAGAATTTAGCGATGTCTTTATGCTCTAATATTTTAGAGATTGGTCTGCCATGCGGACAAGTGAATGGTTTTTCGCAAGTTCTCCAGTTGCGTATGATTTCCTGCATCTGAAATTGATTAAGATAAGTATTAGCCTTTACTGCAGCTTTGCAAGAAGTTGTTATTAAAATTTGTTCTTCAATGTTATCTATATTTCCTGATATATGTTCAAGAATATCCGCTAAAATTTCTTTTGGAGAGACTTTTGATAAAATTTGAGGAATTTTTCTGAAAATTACTTCATGCTCAGATATAAAATCTATTTCATATCCGAATTTTGCAAGTTTTTCTTTATTAGATTCCAATAAATCTTTGTCAGACGGAGAAACTTCGATTACATCAGACAAAAATAAAAGCTGACAATCAATATTTTTAGTTTTTTTCAACTGTTCATATATATATCGTTCTTCAGCAATATGCTGATCTACAATTTCTAAACCTTCGTCTCTTTCAATTAGAATATACGTTTTTTTATATTGCCCTATAATAACATCCTCTTGAACCGGTGCAGGTTTTGTTATTAGCTTTTCTTGTGTGTGGAATATTTGCTGAGTTTTTTTCGGCTCAATTTTATTAGGAAATTGCTTAATCTCTGCAGTTTTAGTGTCATTTGAAGAAAAAATTTCACTAATATTAGTGTTTATCGGAACAAAAATATCATCTTCTATGTTATTTTGTTTAGATAATTCTTTTTTATTTTCTGTAGTATTTAAAACAGGTCTAATATAAGGAACATCTTCAGGAATTTCTTTTTTTGTATTAGATAATGCTCCGTCAATTGCGGAATATATAAAATTAAATATTTGATTAGGATTTTTATATCTGACTTCTTTTTTTGTTGGGTGAACGTTTACATCTACGTCACAAGGAGGTATCTCGAGATTTAATACAATAAACGGATATCTGCCGCCAATAAGATTTTTATACGCTGTATCTATAGCTTTTTGAAATACAGGACATTTTACAACTCTGGAATTTACGTACATATAATAATCTTTTTTGCTGGCTCTTGTATAATCAGGAGTACTAACAAAACCTGATATTTTTAAATCGGAAAGTTTATCTGTTTTTAAAACTTCTCGGAAATTTTTATTAACATCTTCCTGAAAAACTTCTTTCATTGTTTGCGGCAAGTTATTTTGCCCTGTTGTTTTAATAGTTGTTTTACCGTTGTTTTTAAGTTCAAATGCTACATCAGGATGAACAAGCGATAAAGATTGAATAAGCTCAGATATGTAAGAGAATTCTGTTTTTGAAGATTTTAAGAATTTCAACCTTGCAGGCAGATTATAAAATAAGTCTTTAATTTCCATTATAGTACCGATAGCACAGCCTGTTTGAGTTTGCTTAACTTCAGAATTTTCACATTCAACTTTTATACCGCTTTCAAATTCTTTGGTTCTTGTTATGCAAGTAAGTTTTGAGATTGATATAATACTTGCTAAAGCTTCACCACGGAATCCCATTGTTTGGATATTATATAAATCATCACCCGTTTGGATTTTGCTTGTTGCATGTTTTGAAAAAGCGAGCAGAATGTCATCAGGATGAATCCCTGCTCCGTTATCAGCAACTCTGATATCTCTGCATTCATTTGCAATTTCAATGCTGATTTTTTTTGCACCTGCATCAATGGAATTTTCAACAAGCTCTTTTACTACAGAGTATGGTCGTTCAATAACTTCGCCTGCAGCAATTTGGTTTATAACATTTTTTGATAGTTGAATAATTCTCCCCATAGTCAAAACTCCCTATGGGATAATTATACTTCATAAATTAAAAAGTGGAAGCTGTTATGAGTTCAATAACCTCTCAAGCGAGATTTTGTCCACTTTTTAGGGTACACATTAGTTTTCTTCCCCTGTTGGGGAAGGAATAGAATCTCAATATTCAAGCTTCGCTTTCATATAGAGATTCAGGATGGGGAAGGTATACAAATGCATTTTACCCCTAGCCTTTAACCCAGCCTTTTTTAGAAGCTTGTTCAAAGATTGGCCAATAGAAGTTAACTACACGTCTTGCAACCTCTGTTGCTTTGTTTGTATTATCAACGTTACCGGAGCCTTTATCATCTTGGTTTTTAGTTCCCAAAATTTTTGCGGCAAAATCACTATCTACTTTCTTACCGTTATGAATTTTCTTAATAGTTTTAGCATCAAACGGATCACCAAGTAGTCTTTCCAGTATTTGCGGAATGTCATCTTTAGAGAAGTACTCACCTTCTTTAGCACCTGTTACGCTTGTGATTGCTTCACCGTATTGCCCGATTAATACGACTTTGCCGCTGCCGTCTTTTACTATATCATCGTCGCTGTCACGTTTTATATTCCCGCTTGCAACTTCGTGCCAATCAGAACCGTTACCCATATTGTTTACATAATTCGGATCTTTTGTGTTTGGTATTCCTGATGGGCTGTTTCCATTATTACCGTTTCCGTTAGCTCCGTTTGTATTACCATTTCCGTTAGCACCATTGCTTCCTGTATTACCGATTAACGGATTCGAACCGTTTGCTCCGTTTGCTCCGTTAGTGCCGTCTGAAGAAGAATTGCCTTCCGGAATTGTAATTTCTTCAGGTACTTCCATATCTTCAGGAATTTCGATTTCTAAGTCTTCAATATATTCCATACTGCTTGCAAAGTTATCAAGTTCTGTATCGTATGTTTCTTGAGTTGCACTGCCAAGTTCTTGTGTTGTTTCTCTTGTATCTATTTCTGCACTAACCTCACTTGCCCACTTAAACTGCTCGGCTGCTCCTGCGCCGCTAAGTGCAGCACCTGTCGCACCCATTGCTGCAAATGCCCATGCCCAAGCAGTTAGCCATCCGCCACTTGCTGCAAATTTACCTGCTTTATATGCCGCCATTGAAGTTAAACCTGCATTCAAAGTCTGGACACCGCCCTCAACATAGCACATCACTTGCGTGCTTTCGTCAAATCCTTCTGCATAGTCTGTTACACCTTCAACTTCGGCAATAGTTTCTGCACTTGTATCATATGTATCCTGATGTCCTTCTATTTCGTCATATAGTTCATTGACCGTATCTGATGCGTCATCATTTGTATCATTTATGTCACCGGCTAAATCTTCCATCAAAGGTGCAAGTTTTTTCATCAAAGCTTTTTCGTCGGGAGTTAATGCCTGACCGCTGTCAACTTTTGCTTTTAGTGCATTATATTGCGCCCTATAATAATCCATCAAAGTTTTATCGTCTTCAATTTTGTCATTAGCATCTTCATTAGCTTCATCAGCTTCTTCCGTCAATTCTTCTATCTCTTCTGCTGCTTCTGCCATCATTTCTTGAGTTGATTCTAAATCACCCTGACTAGTAGGTAACTGTTCATCTCTTAAAACTCTTGCAGCTTCTACTTGATCTTGATTAGGCTTAGAAGCTTGATATTTTATACCTTCTGCAAGACCTAAAGTACAACCAATTATAAAACTTGCTTTTTTAGCAGCTTCTTCTGCTTTTTTCTTAGCAGCTTCTTCGGCAGCTTTTTTAGCAGCTTCTTCTGCAGCTTTTTTAGCAGCTTCTTCTGCAGCTTTTTTAGCAGCTTCTTCGGCAGCTTTTTTAGCAGCTTCTTCGGCAGCAGCTTCGGCAGCTTTTTTAGCAGCTTCTTCGGCAGCTTTTTTAGCAGCTGCTTCGGCAGCAGCTTTAGCAGCTTCTTTAGCAGCTTCTTCGGCAGCGGCTTTTGCTCCAGCTGTTACAGCCGATTTAATTACTGTTTGCCCTACCACATTTGCTGCTGTATCAACGACTCCATCAACAACAGCTCTATAGCTTTTATGTCCGTCATATCCAGTAGCATCTTTTGCGTTTTGCTGTCCTCTGTCATACGCATTATTATAGTCATCGTCATCGATTTGATATTGAGTAGAGTCAACGGATTCCCATTTTTTTACAAGGTCTGCACCATGCAGAGCTGTAATTTGACATCTTATTTTTGCATCACAGCCATTAATTATGCAATATCTTGCATAACTTGGTTCTGATAGTCTTGTTCTATCTACGTTTGTGATTGCCATATCCGTTTTCTCCTTATTAATTTTTGTTACTACCTCTACCTGCGGAGGAAGAGTTGAATTACCTCCCCTCTGGGAGGTCGATTTCCGTGTGTGAACGTACGTGAACACTTACGGAATCGGGAGAGGGTATTTATGTCAAACAAAAAGTTCAACTTTCCCTCTTTCTTAGAACTCCTCTTACGTTGTCAGAGGTTGTTTTCTTTTTGATTTTTATTTAATTGTCATTTATTTACTATATATATCGGCATTTTTAGTTGAAAACTTTAATATTTTAGGGTAAATTGTTACAATTGTTTACAATTAGAGATAGGGGTAAATGGGTAGGAGAAGTATCTTCCTACCTCTATCAACGAGAGAATAAACCACTCTCCGCCCCCAGATTTGGATTTAATTGTTAACCTCCCCTCGGGGAGGTCGCTATCCGTGTGTGAACGAATGTGAACACGTACGGAAGCGGGAGAGGGTAGGGGTAAATGAGTGGGAAAGCTCCTACCTCTACCAACTGGGGAAGAAGCCAATCTCTCCTCCCCTTATGGGGAGGACAGCATATGTGTTTGAGCGAAAGTGAAAACTACATATGCAGGCGGGGTAGGGGTAAAGGGGGTAAATGAAGTATGACGAAGCCTTACTAAGCTACTCCAGTTAGTGTAAAAGGGGTAAATGAGTAAAGGGGTAAATTGGTAGGAATAAAGGTGCAGAAGGTACAAGTCAATAAAAATCCCCATCCTGAATCTCAAATATTCAAGCTTCGCTTTCATATAGAGATTCTATTCCTTCCCCAACAGGGGAAGATAAGCTGCCCCTCCGCCCCAAATGGGGATTTAATTGTTAACCTCCCCTCGGGGAGGTCGCTATCCGTGTGTGAACGAATGTGAACACGTACGGAAGCGGGAGAGGGTAAAAAAACATCCTGCGCTCTGAAGGGTGATATAGTAAAAAAAATCAGGTCAAGAAAATCCTTGACCTGATTTATAGCTTTTATAAAGTAATTAAACTATTTTCTCATTGCCCAACGTGCAGCAAAGTCAGTCGGAGTAGCACCTTCTGTTATATCTCCGTTAGCCGCAATTGTAATTCTACCCGGGATAGCAATAGATCCGCGTAAAGTGATATTAAATTGATCTTTTATGTTTTTAGTATTTGCTGTAGCGCAGTTCATATCGCCGCAAGAAGAAACAATATTAGGTGCTTTTCTTCCGTTTGTATCAATAACAGCGTTAATTACTTGGTTTGCATTACCGGTTGCTGTAGCTGCATAACATAGTACTGTACCATCACGGAAGAATGCTTGGCTTAGTCCATTACATCCGCCACCTAAACCACCTGTTGTAGAAGAGCCTACATCAACTTGAGCTTTGCTCGCTACAATTCCCCAAACAGATTGTTCGAGAACACCATTTGCGTCATATACAGCTCTAGCACTCGGAGCTGTTGTAACTGTTATTCCACTATAGTCAAATCCATCTACAGCTGCGTTCATTTGACCAATTTCGTTCAAGGTGTTCATCGCTTTTCTAAAGCCTGTAATAGCTTGTTGTTCTTGTGTGTTCGACATTAATGCCGGCAGGGTTAATGTAGCAACTACACCAATGATTGCCAAAGTAATAAGAACTTCGGCCAGAGTAAAACCGTTCTTCTTCATCGTTTTGTGTTCCTTTCTCTTCTTAATAAAACCTAAAAATATAATTGACCTTACTTTTATTATAACAATCGTCGATATCCCTGTCAATTGTTTGTAACAGGTTATGTATTTTTAATAAGAACGTAAAATTGCTGTGAAATTTTACGAAAAATCTTAATATAAGTTAATAAAGTAATCTCCATGTGTGAACGAATGTGAATACACAAGAGTGTGCGGAAAAAGTCGAAAAATGTTAATTTTTCAGCAAGCTCATACGGAAACGGGAGAGGGTTGTTCCCTTCGTTTACTTCCTTCATTTACTCCTTCATTTACCCCTTCATTTACCCCTTTACCCCTTCATTTACCCCCTTCTACCAATGGGAGAGGGGTTGTTATTTAATACAATATATTTGTAAATCCGGTAGATATAACTGATATATTGAATTTATCAGCTGCAGTTATAAAATCTTTAGATGCATCAGGCAGAATTACAAGAGAAATTCTTCCTTGTGCCGCTACATTCAAATCATGGAGCGAAAGCTCCATATCAGAAGCAAGAACCGCTTCCTTTGAACCGTCACAAGCGTAATCCAATGCGTATTCTACAGCTGCGTTTGATAGTCCTTGTGAGATTGCTGATGTTTTTAGATTTTTAGCGATTACAATAGATGTGGAATTACAATGTTTAGCAACTTTCCACGCAAAAACTGCATCTTCAATTTGCTCTACTGTAGGCTTAGTTTTAGTTAAAACTTTAAATGAATCCTTATCTAATTCATTGTAGTTTGGAGTTTCAGTCAGTGTTCCTAACGGTGTGACTGTTATTTTATTAGGTAAATATTGTTTATAATCCTTTAGCGGAGTTCTTACGGTAATATAAGTTATGTCATGAGTTTCTAAATACTCTGAAGCATTTTTTGTAAAACTTGGTGCAACTACTATTCGCACACTTTTAAGAATTTTTGCTATATCACTGTCAACTTCATTAGAAAGAACAACAGTAGAATTCATAAAATCAATAGGATTTGCATCTATTACATCAGTCAGTGCTTTTTCTAATGTTTGCCCTAAAGCTACCGATGTTACACCAACAGGAGTCGTTGAAGCTGCAGCCATTACGTCATAAAATTCACTAATAACATTGAGTCCTTTTGTTATACTCAATATATCTTCGTAAGCAAGATTTTTGCTTGTCTCATACTCGATTATCTGCTCATTAAATTCAAGATTTGCTTTTTGTGATTGGTTTTCACCAATATTTATTTGTATTTCATTTGGTAACATTATTTTATCCTTTTTATTATATGTATTAATTTTCACCTGTTGTTGCAGGAATTGGACTCATTGGCACCGGAGCAAAACTGCTTTTTGGCGGAGTAACGGAACTCTGAGGCGGAATATCCGCTGCAGGTGAATTTGTTTTTATACTATTTTGATTCGGTTTTATAATATCAGCAGGTTTAAATATATTTGGTTTCATAGCCGGCGGAATAGGCGCATTAACCTTAGAATCAACAGTTACTCCTACAGGAGAATTTTCATTGATGGAAGTCTCAGCTCCTTGATTATTATTCTCTTGTTCTTCATTCTTCTGTGAAATTACAGATACATAGGATGCTTTAAAAGGTGTAAGAACAACTTCAGGATATTCAAATTCAGATTTTCCATACGGTTCAGTTGCAACTACCATAATATCATGCCAGATTTTTGCAGGAATAGTTCCACCAGTGATACCACCCATTTGAGAGTTATCATCATTACCAACCCAAACACCGGTTACAACATCAGGTGTAAATCCTATAAAATACGCATCTTTACTGTCATCAGTTGTTCCGGTTTTGCCTGCGGCAGGTTTTCCTATGTCAGCTGCGCGACCGGTACCGCTTGTTATAACTGTTTTCATAATTGATGTCATTGTGGCTGCGGTGTTAATATTTAACACCTTACTTGTTCTTGCTTTTTTTGCTTCATATAAAATAGTACCTCTTGAAGATTCAACTCTTTCAATAGCGTAGGGTTCTACTTTATATCCGCCATTAGCAAATATACCGAATGCTCTTGTCATTTCAAAAAGTTTAACGCTGTTAGAACCAAGTGCAATTGTGTAATCATAAGGTATCGGAGTCGATATTCCCATAACTCTTGCCAGTTGAATAACCGGTCTTACCCCAATTGCATCCATTAATCTGGCGGCACAAACGTTAGATGATACCATCAAAGCTGTATAAACAGGAATTTTTCCCCTGTATTTATTGCCGTAATTTTTAGGTGTCCAATTACCTAATTTAACAGGCATGTCTTCTATCATGTCATTAGGAGATAAGCCTTTTTCAATTGCAGCAGTATAAATAAACGGTTTAAACGCTGAACCTGACGGACGTTGTGATTGTGAAACTCTGTCATATTGGCTCTTTGTATAATCCTTACCTCCTGCGTATACAAGTATTCTTCCATCAATAGGGCTAAATGAAAATACTGCTGCCTGATTTTTATCTTTTGTCATACCCCAAGCTTTTAAGTTAGCCAAAATAGATTCGTTAGCCTTTATTTGAGCTTTATAATCAAGAGTTGTAAATATTTTTAAACCGCCATTGACAATTTCGTCTTCGGTAAATCCTAATTTTTCAAGCTCTTTCATTACATAGTCACAAAAATAAGGCGCTTTATTTGTTGCATACATTAGAGGCATAGTAGATAAACGAATAGGAGCTTTTTTTGCTTCTTCATAAGTCTTTTTATCTATATATTTCATTTTGTACATTCTTAAAAGAACCTGATTTCTCCTCTTTTCAGCAAGATGAATATTATTGTATGGAGAATATACGGAAGGTGCTTGAGGTAAGCCTGCAATAAGTGCCATCTCAGGTAATGTTAACTGATTTAAATTTTTATTAAAATAAATTTTAGCGGCACCTTTAACGCCATATGCACCGGAACCTAAATATACATTATTCAAATACATTTCTAAAATTTTATCTTTAGATATTGTTTTTTCAATTTGTGCAGCAACTTGAAGTTCTTTTATCTTTCTTGTAAAAGTTTTTTCATTTGATAAGAACAGGATTCTGGATAACTGTTGCGTTATAGTACTCGCTCCCTGTACAACGTGACCTGCTAAGACATTCGCAACCATAGAGCGCGCAAGACCAAGAATGTCATATCCTTGATGGTTATAAAAATTCTTATCCTCTGTTGCAATTAAAGCTTTTACAAGTTGTTCCGGCACCTCACGTAATTCGACATTAGAATAAGTAAAAGCCGCAAAAGTTTTTATTATTTCGCCATTACTTGCACAAAATGTCGTAACTATATTTGGTTTTAGTGAATTTAAATTTTTGATTGGCGGTAAAGAAACCAAATATAATTTTAATGCTATCATGCCTGCTAAAGTTACGCTTATTACGAAAACTAAAACATACATAATAAAATTAAATAACGGATTACCGGAAAATGAACTTTTTTTATTATTCTTTCTTCGATAAGACGGAATATTATAGTTATTCATAAATTACTCCTAAAAAATACCCTCTCTTTAATAAATTGACTGTATCTATAACAGTGTTGTATATTATTAACTATATTTTATCAAATAAATAATATAAAGCTCTAAAAAGGGATATTTATGTTAAGTTTTTTGACAATTTTAAAAAATGAAATTTTATCATATTTTGTTCCTGAAAAAATGGAATATAAAATTACAGGCAGCTGTATAAAGTGCGGAAAATGCTGCAGATATATGTATGCATTTGACACATATACAACAACAGATTTTAAAATTATGCAGTTTTTGTTTCCTAAATATAAAAGGTTTTATATTAGAGGAAAAGATGAAGAAGGCAATCTTATATTTGCCTGCAAATATGTTACTGATGACGGTTTGTGCTCTGTTTATGATAAACGCTTGAAAATGTGCAGAAATTATCCCGCAAAAAAAATATCATATCCCGGAAAATTACACGAAGGATGCGGGTATAGTGTTGAAGATAAATCGTTTGAAAGCTATTTAAAAAAATTTAATAATAAATAATTAATTTTTCGTTAATATTTTAGAATTCTCTTAAAATCTATAGTATAAATATAGTTGTAGTTTAAAAAGATAGGAGGATTATTATGGCATTGAAACCATTACAAGACAGAATTGTTATTAAAGTTATCGAAGATACAGAGCAAACTGCAGGAGGTATTTTTATACCTGATAGTGCCAAAGAAAAACCACAAAAGGGTGAAGTCGTTGCTGTAGGCGAAGGAAAAACTAATGACAAAGGTGAAAAAGAACCTATGGGAGTTAACGTTGGTGATATCGTTCTTTACGCTAAGTATGCAGGAACAGAAGTTAAAATGGACGGAGTTGAATATAAAATTTTGTCTATTAAAGATGCTCTTGCAATTGTTGAATAGTGCAATGCACGCAGATAATTGTTCGGCATATAATTTGACATAACTCCAAAATGATTTTGCAGTTATATGTCAAGTTATAAATAAACAATATATAAGTAAGGAGAAAATAAAAATGGCAAAAAGAATTGTTTTTGAAGAAGAAGCAAGAAAATCGCTTCTAAAAGGTATAGATGCAGTTGCAGATGCTGTTAAAGTAACACTTGGACCTAAAGGCAGAAATGTTATTCTGCAAAAGAAATTTGGTGCACCTCAAATTGTTAACGACGGTGTTACTATTGCAAAAGAAATTGAATTACAAGATGGTTTGGAAAATGCTGGTGCTCAACTTCTTAAAGAAGTTTCATCTAAAACAAACGATGTAGCCGGTGACGGTACAACAACAGCTTCAGTTCTTGCACAGGCAATTGTTAGAGAAGGACTTAAAAACTTAACTGCCGGTGCTAATCCAATGTCTATGAAACGCGGTATCGATAAAGCTGTTGAGATTGCTATTAATAAAATTAAAGATCTTTCTCATAACGTTTCAACAAAAGAAGAAATCGCTCAAGTTGCCGGTATATCTGCTGGTAATAATTCAGAAATTGGTGAACTTATTGCAGAAGCAATGGAAAAAGTCGGTCATGACGGTGTAATAACAGTCGAAGAATCGAAATCATTCGGTACTAACTTAAAAGTAGTTGAAGGTATGCAATTTGATAAAGG
>CADBTL010000036.1 GCA_902797575.1 uncultured bacterium | reverse complement strand
TTCCTATTAGCTTGGCTCACAAACTTTCATACAGATTGGCTCAAGTCAGAAAAGAAGGACTATTAAACTATCTGAGACCTGATGGCAAGTCACAGGTTACAGTTGAATATGTAGACGGTAAACCTTCAAGAATTCATACAGTTCTAATTTCAACTCAACATGCGCCGGCAATAAATGGTGAAAGCGATAATTCTAAAGTTCAAGCTATTATATCATCCGATTTGAAGAAATTAGTAATTGACTATGTATTTGAAACAGAAGCTATTAAACCTGATTTAAATACAATTATTCTTATAAATCCGTCAGGAAGATTTGTAGTAGGCGGTCCTCAAGGTGATACAGGTCTTACCGGTCGTAAGATTATTGTTGATACATATGGCGGATACTCTCGCCATGGTGGAGGAGCTTTTTCAGGAAAAGATCCAACGAAAGTTGACCGTTCTGCTGCTTACGCAGCAAGATATGTGGCTAAAAATATTGTTGCTGCAGGACTTGCTGACAAATGTGAAATTGAGTTAGCTTACGCAATCGGTAAAGCAGAACCTGTATCTATATTCGTTGACACTTTTGGTACGGGAAGAATCTCTGATGATGAAATTTCATCAATTGTAAGCAAAAACTTCGACTTAAGACCGGCTGCAATAATATCAAATTTTGATTTAAGAAATTTACCTGCTAAAAATGGCGGGAAATTCTATCAGAAACTTGCTGCATATGGTCATGTCGGAAGAACTGATATTGTGGTTCCGTGGGAACAGTTAGATAAAGTAGACATCTTAAAAAAGTCTTTATCTGACTCTTACGCAGTTTGCTAAGAGTTAGCAATTCCTTAAATAACAAAAAGGATGGCTGATAATAATTAAATCAGCCATCCTTTTTGTACATATATAAATCTTAATCTAAATCATAATTTAACATCGAAACAACATTAATACCCGTAGCTTCGATTTTTTCTCTGCCCTTTAGTGGATCTAATTCTATAATAAAAGCAGTTGATACGACTTCAGCACCTACTCTTTTAATTAAATTGCAAGCTGCAATTGCAGTACCGCCAGTTGCAAGCAAATCATCTATGACAATTACCCTATCTCCTTTTTGAAGAGCATCTTCATGAATTTCAATAGTACTTGTACCATATTCTAATGTATAACTTTCACTAATAGTTTTTGCAGGCAATTTATTTGGTTTTCGAACTGTTATAAATCCGCATCCGAGTTTATAAGCAAGAGCAGAACCGAATATAAATCCTCTTGATTCTATTCCTGCAACATAATCAACTTTTTCATCTTTAAATTTTTCATATAAAAAATCTGTCATCATCTGAAAAGATTTTGCATCTTTTACGGCTGTAGTTATATCTAAAAACATGATTCCTTTTTTAGGAAAGTCGGGAACTATCCTTACGTGTTCTTTTACATATTCATAATTTTGGACTGTTGTTGTCATTTTAATACCTCTTGCAATTTACTTTGTACTTCTTGTATTTTGGCTTGCAGACTTTGCAATTCCTTTGTTATTCTTTCTTTTATCTTTTTCTTTTCTTCTAAAACTAAACCGTGAGCCGTTTTTCCCCAATTCATATCTTTTTTACAGAACAATATTTTCCCGCAAATAAAAATCTCCATTGGAAACCATATTGTAAGCATATATACAGTTGTTTCAGCCGCTTCTATAAAAGATTTTTTTCTGGGAAAATCATCATATTTGCGCAAACTGTATCTTATTGTCATAAAAAATCCCATTCCAACAACAGCTGATACAATTAGCGATGACCAAAGTGTATTATGCAAGCTATACGGATCAACTTTATCGGTAAAAACCTTAATAATTCTAAATATTACTTCCATCATAAACCACATAGGCATAATAAATTCTGTAATATACATTGCCATATCAAATCTTGCTCTTAATGACATTTTTTTTGATGATAAAGCCTGCCAAGAATATTCAAGATACCTTCTAATGGTTCCTTCCAGCCATCTTCTGCGCTGCCTGAATAAAGGAAATAAATATACTATACCTTCTTCATATACACAAGCTTCCGGACAGAATCTTACATCCCAGCCTTTTATATGGAGCCTTGTAGACATATCTAAATCATCTGTTATTGTATAATTATTCCATCCACCAATATCATTTAATGCTGTACGTTTTATAAGTTCACCATTCCCGCGAAGTTCAACAGCACCTTTTACTGCATCACGTCCGACTTGCAGTTGGGTATCCATGGTATACTCATTATTTTGACATCTGGTAAGAATATTAACATCTTTATTTCTTATAATTTTTCTTGCCTGTACAGCTCCAACATCAGCCGGTTCCAAGTTAGGTATTAACTTATTAAGAAAATCCGGCTCAACGGTTGCATCAGCATCAAACACCAAAATTGCATCGCCCTTAGCTACTTTAAGTGCATCATTTAGAACTGCAGATTTTCCCGGGAAAGCATCCGCACTCCGCACCATAGCAAAAACATTTTCGTATTTTTTTGCAAGTTCTTGTATTACAGTTGCAGTATTATCTGAACTTCTATCATCTATAACTATAATTTCAAAATTAGGATAATCTATAGCTCTAATGTTTTCTATAGTATTTGTAATTACGCCTTCTTCATTATGAGCCGGTATTAATACAGAAACAAATGGCTTATAGCTTTCGTTAATAACAGGTGGGTGCATTTTTAATTTACGTTTTTTGTATTTTGTTGCAGCAATAGAATACAAACCATAAATTACCATACAAGCACAAAGAACAACAAAACCTTTTGTCGTATCTATGTGATTCTGAAAGAGGTACAAAAACACCCCCAAACCGAATAATATAAAAAATAAAAGTAATCTTTCTCTCATACACTTTCCAATATACAAATTATAACAAAAGCATTACAAATATACAAATCATGGTCGATTTTCATTTTAGTTTTTTAATTTATATATGAGCTTGCGGAAAATTTTAATTTTTCCTCAAACTCCAACCTGATGAGAAACAAATATAATGCAAAAATAAAACCATTGATATAGCAAAAGAATATATCGATTCTAAGAAACATCTTGAAATACAGTAAATAGCAATTAAAATGAAATAGGAATTTACGATCCCTGCAAATTGAAGTGTAGTTATTGAATTCCCAAATAATAAATATAACAAAGTATTAATTTGATATCCGAGCGGATTATACATTCCAAAAATATCTTTAAACAGGATATTACCATCCAGCATAGCTTGTGGTAGATGTAGTTCCCTACCGCAAGCTATAATTGCATCACCAAAATATCCTCTTAATAAGGTTAATGATATAAATATAATAAAAGTCAATAATAGTATATAAAAAATATCTTTTTTAAAAAGAGCAACCATACTCACTCTTTTGTTTATATAGTTCTGTGAATATCTTCTACAATCAACTCTGGTGTTAAATGGTATTTGTTATATAAATCTTCAAGAGAAATTCTGTCTGTAAATTCTTTATAAGAACCATAGTTTAAAACTTTCATAGATGAATTCCCATAGAATCTTGTAATTTTTTCGCCAAAGCCGCCATCAAGTTCTCCATCTTCAAGAGTAACAACAATTGTATGAGAAGACTTTAAGCTATCAAGCATTTCTTTATCCAGACCTGTTATATATTTTGGATTAATAAGAGTTGCATTAATGCCTAATTTATCAGCAAGCAAATTTTTTACTTCCTTACCTTTTTCAAAGAATGAACCCAATGCAATTATTGCAACTTTTTCACCCTTTTCAACCATTTTGTATTTATTTAAATTTGAATAATCCGTATTATCAATTTCTCCTGAATAAGAGATTGCCATTGGAACTCTTATTGCAACAGAATAGTCATTTTGCTTTACTGACCAATCCAGCATTCTTTCGTATTCTTCTTTGCAGGTAGGTGCTAAATATACAATGTTTGGAATATTACTGATTAAAGGAATATCAAATGTGCACAAATGGGTTGCATCTGCTCCTGATATACCTCCCCAAAACACCAATATTGTTGCTGGATTGTTATTTAATGCAAGGTCTTGTGACAATTGATCATAAGCTCTTTGTATGAAGGAACTCATTATTCCAAGAACAGCTTTTCCACCTCTTTTTGCAATTCCTGATGCCATAGCAACAGCTTGTTGTTCTGCTATACCGACATCTACGTAATGACTGCCCATTTTCGTTCTAAAATCTTTATCCCAAGCAAATACACCGGGAGTAGCTGCATTTAATGCCACAATAGGAAGTCCTTCTGATACTTTTTTAAGCAAATAATCCTTCGTTATAGATTCATAGCTTTCATCTATTTGTGAATCAGACGTTTCATGTAAGTGATCAAGAGTTCCCGGCAAAATCCAATGGAAAGGCTCTTTATTAATCATAGCCGGCTCAAATCCTTTTCCCTTTTGCGTATGCATATGAATTAAAATCGGATGGTCAGCATCTTTTACTTTTGAAAAAGTCTCTATTAAACTTTCTATATTATGTCCATCTTGAATGTAATAATAGTCAAAGCCAAGAGCTTTAAAGAAATTATTTTGAACATTACCATTATTGTTACGTAATTCAGTTAATAAATTACAAATACCACCTTGATTTTCAGCTATAGACATATCATTATCATTTACTATTACAATGATATTACTACCTAAAGTTGCGGCATTGTTAAGTCCCTCGAGGGCTTCACCACCGGTTAAAGAACCGTCACCGATAATTGCAATAATATTTTCTTTTCCGCCAATAATATCTCTTGCTTTGGCAAGCCCTGTTGCCAAGCTTATTGATGTTGAAGTATGACCAACCTTAAATAAGTCATGTTCACTTTCTTCAGGTGCAGTGTACCCTGTGTATTTTGAATACATATCAGGATTTGTAAATCCCTCTTTTCTTCCGGTTAAAATTTTATGCGGATAACACTGGTGAGATACATCAAAAACAATTTTATCTTCTGGAGATTTAAAGACATAATGCAACGCTACTGTAGCTTCTACCATACCTAAATTTGGCCCGAAATGTCCTCCGGTTGTATTAACTTTTTTAATTATAAGCTCTCTTATTTCGTCTGATAAAGAATATAACTCACTTATCTCCATATGTTTTAAATCATCCGGAGTATTAACCTTGTCTATTAATTTTGTTGCAATCTCTGTCATAAAAGCTCCTTCCTTATACTATATAAACCATTATAGCATAACTAAGAACTTGCTTAACAATAATAGTTACAATTGCCTAAATTCATATCTTTTGAAAATTCATCAATCAAATCAGATGCAACAAGCCAGTTAATTTTACCGCTTGGGTACTTGATATAATGTTGAGTTGAACAAAGTGTTGACACATAACACGCATCAATAACATTCATAAAAGATATATCAACAGAAAATTCCTCACAACATGCAGTATCTATGTATGAATTAATATATTTAACAGCTTTTTGCGGGTCTTTCGTATTTGGAACTAAAATATTACTCGTAGGAAGAGTTGAGTAGGGTAAATTATATTGATGTGACATGTATATTTCCTTAACACTTAATCTAACGACAAAATTTATAAATACTTTTACTGTTTTTTACAAAGTTCATACAAAAGAATGAGATTTTATAAAATCATTATTTCTGATAAAATGTAGAATATGGAGGAATTACAAATGAACGGTTTAGAATTTGATCCCGGATTTGCACAACACATATTGGCATTTCAAGGAACTGTGGATTATTTATATGCTGATATAAACAGATTTAAAAATTTTTCTCAAAGAAAAATGAAGTTTAAAATGTACTATAAAAAAATATTAGAAGTTTTTAATAATAATTTAGGTTTTTATATGGGATGTATAATGTGGGCAGCATATACTAAAACTCAAGATGAACAGCCGATACTTAATAACCCGTGTCTCGGAAATAATTATGATGAAGATAGTGACTCTGTTGAAACAGATTATATGATAAAATTTGCAGAGCTTTTTGCAAAGGATGTAAAGTATTTTCTTGGAGAAAATTTTGAATTTGAGCCTAACGTATATAAAATTTTAGACTGTTACAAAGAATTTTTAAAACTTAATAAAGGCTTTACCGAAACAAAAAATAATACGGATATAAAACTTCCTGAAAATATTAATACAAAAAATGCTGCTAAATATAAAAATATCATTGATGAAGTTCTAAAAAGCGGTAATTTATCTGAATTAATAAAGTACTCAAATGAAGTTATAAAATAAGGCTTTCAATGCTTTTTTTATAATCATTGCTTTTGTAAATATAACTTCCTGCAACAAGAGATGTTGCACCTAGCGATGTACATATTTTCGATGTTAAATTATTAATACCGCCATCTACTTGAATAATCAAATCATTGGGAGCATTCTGTTTTATTATTGGTATTTTTTGTGCACATTCGTGCATAAACTCTTGCCCGCCGAATCCCGGTTCAACAGTCATTACCAAAACCAAATCTACTGAATCAATATATGGGAATATTTTTTCAGGTTCTGTTTTTGGTTTTATTGAAATACCCGCTTTTTTACCTAAAGTTTTTATTTGAGCAATAATTTCTTTTATCTGATTTTGGTCTTTGCAAGCTTCATAATGAAATGTCAAAATATCAGAACCGGCATAAGCGAATGCCTCAATATATTTTTCCGGATTTTCAATCATTAAATGTGTATCCAAAACTAAATCAGTTATTTTTCTGATAGATTTTACTACAGGAACACCGATTGTTATGTTTGGGACAAAATGTCCGTCCATAACATCTAAATGAATCCATTTTGCGCCAACATTTTTGACAGATTTTATTTCTTCTCCAAGTTTTGCAAAATCTGCAGATAATATAGATGGTGATACTATGATTTTTTTATCCATATATATATATTATCATATAAGTTGATATTTGAATAAATTTCATGTAACATGTATATATAAATCTAAAGAGGTTTTGCAGATGATTGATATAGAAGAGCTTAAAAGTTATCTGAAAAAGTTACAAAAGACTGTTAGTAGTGCTGAACTTACATTATTTGGATATAGTATTGCAAAGAAAAACAGAATTGATGATCTTTTCTGTTGTATTATTGCACTATTTCCGGATTCATATAAAAAAGCTCTTAAGAATAGAACTTTAAGACCAGATCAGTTTCAATCAGTTACAGCGTTTAACAGGTTGTCAAAAGTAATAAAGCGTCCTGCATTTTTACTTAGTGATTGTTATGCGTACAGATTGCCGGATGCAAATGATTTATTCAAACTGATTAACAAAGATATTGAACTAGACATAAACAGATTAGAAGGACAAGTATAAATAAGATTGACTTTTTTTTTATGACTGATGTAAAATTTAATTAGCTATCATAAAGTTAGGGAGTAGAAAATGAATTCACAACAAGATGTTATATACGATTTGATGGGGAAGCTAGAAGATGCTTTAGACAAAGGGCTACCGCTTTTGGGTTATTATTCAGTTGTAAAAAAAGATACAGTCACAGATCTTTTGGACAGATTGTATGCGGCACTTCCGGATGAAATTAAGGAAGCAAGAGCTCTTTTAAGACGTAAGGATGAACTTCAGTATGAAGCTCAACAGCAAGCAGAAAGAATTGTTGCAGATGCTCAGGGAGAAGCTAACAGATTGCTTAGCGAATCTGATATATTAAGAGCTGTTCAAAAGGAAGCTGAAAAAATTAAAGAGCAGGTTATAAATGATTGTGAAGAAATTAAGCGTAAGGCTGTTGATGAAGCTGATGCAATGCGTTCACAAGCGTATGATGATGCTGCAAAAATAAAAGACGGAGCATCTGCTTATGCAGAACAGTTACTTGCAAATTTGGAACAAAATCTTGCACAAATGCAAGAAATTGTAAAAAATGGTCAAATAACATTAGAAAAGCGCAGAATGGAATCCGAGCAATTGGGACAAAGCCATTATGCAAATCTGCAGAATGAATATGCGCAAGATTTTAATATGAGATAATTAACTTAATACATATTACAAAAAACGGGCTTAATATTAAGCCCGTTTTTTGTATAAGTTAAATTTGCTAAAAAAGAAGGATTAGTTATATGCTAATCCTTCTAAATTTATATATGAGGTAATAATCTGCTGCATTTATTCTTTAGTATATTCAGCATCAATTACATCATCATCTTTTTTATTTTCGGTTGTTCCCTGAGTATTTGCTTCTGTATTAGCATCTCCGCCTTCTTTTTGAACAGCTTCATATGCTTTTTGAGATATAGAGAACATGGTTTGTTGAAGCTCTTCACTCAATTTCTTAAGTTCATCAGATGATTTATTTTCATCTAAAGCTTTTTGAAGAGCATCTTTTTGTTCGTTCAATTTCTTCAAATCTTCTTCAGAGATCTTACCTTCAAAGTCCTTAGTTAATCTTTCAGCTGAAGAGATGAACGAATTTGCGTTATTTTTGATTTCTGCTTCTTCTTTTTTCTTCTTATCTTCTGATGCGTTAGCTTCAGCT
>CADBTL010000035.1 GCA_902797575.1 uncultured bacterium | reverse complement strand
TATGTCAGAAGAATTAAAAAATGAAGACAAGAAGTGTTTTTGTCAAAGTAAAGGTTTTAAAACATTTTTAGTTGTTGCATTGGGTTCGTTTACAGGTGTATATGCTGCGTTATGCTTATATACACTTATGCATCGCCCGCCGTTTTTACCACCTGCTATGATGGGCTACGGATATGGAACTGCGGCGCCGATTGCTGCACCTTGTCCGTGCAGACATATGCACAAGCATCATTTCGATAAAGGCGGCAAAAGAGAACGTGGTGCTTTTCAAAGGTTTGATGGATTAAATGAGAGTCCGGCACCTTTTGAAGCAAGGAAGGACGCAAAAAATAGCAAGGACTAGTATTTTATAATAAACACTTAAAACCATTTCCAAATAGGATGTTATATCCAAACATCCTATTTTTTTGCTTTATTTTTTGTATGCAAATAAAAGTAATATAATATATGATTGTAAATTTTTTTTGTTAAGTTATCATAGAAGTAATAATATTGTATTTACCACGATATCAGACTAGCCAAATATTAGAGGAGATTAAATTTATGCGTATTAACGCTACAGGTAGCAACTGTAATGTGCGTTGCCAGAATAATACAGTGAACCCTAGTTTTAGAAAATTAATTAAGGATAAATCAGCGTTACCAATAATTAATAATATGTCCCAAAAGGATATTTTGGAATTTCATCAAAGTGAAGAACGACTTTCAAAAACTAAGTTTTGGGACCTAAAAATATCAAGTGTTGGTAATAAATTTAAAGAATTTAAGTATCATTTCATAAACAAAGCTAATAATCATGATATTATAACTGATGGAATTTTCCCTTATAATAAACGTGACAATACTATTAACATATATTCAATCATTTATGGTCCGGAAAACTTGCAAGTTAATTCAGTTGAAACATTAAAATTTAAGACAAAAAGAAGAGCTGATGAATTATACAATACATATGTAGAGGATATTCTTTATTTAAGAAATAGAGGTTATAATATAACACCCATAGAAAGTTTAGAAATGAAAGAACATGAGCTTAATATGCTTGAAGAATCTTTAACAAATTTGGAAGAAAGTCACAATGTAGTCCGGTTAGACACAGAAATACATTTTAAACATTTTACCGGTAATGATTTTACCTATAATAAATAGTAAATTTTATGTTCTTTTAAATCTTAGTCTTTGTAACCTATTGACGTAAGTATCTTTAACAATAATAATATCAATATGGAACGTTTTTTAGAAATAAGAAATTTGAACATATTTTTTGGAAAATATCAAGCTTTATATGATGTTTCATTAAAGATTGATAAAGGTAACATACATTCTCTTGTTGGAGAATCAGGTTGTGGTAAAACACTTACGGCTATGTCAATTATGCGATTACTACCTAAGACTGCAGAAATCAAAAGCGGAGAAATCCTTTTTGAAGGTACAAATATTTTGTATAATAAAGAAAAACAAATGCGAGACCTTAGAGGAAATAAAATTGCTTTAATACCTCAAGATCCAATGACATCTTTAAATCCTTTGTATACAATAGGTAATCAGATTGTTGAATCAATAAGGGCGCATTCAAAAGTTTCTCATCATCAGGCATTGAGAAAAGCTAAAGAAGTTTTAGATTTAGTTAAAATTCCTGATATTCCTTTAAAAATAAAAGCATATCCTCATGAACTTTCCGGCGGTATGAAGCAGCGTGTAATTATAGCTATGGCACTTGCAACCAATGCAGAATTGATAATCGCTGATGAACCAACTACGGCATTAGATGTTACTATTCAAAAACAAATTATGGATTTGATAAATGAAATAAAAAAAGAATTTGGGACAACTATATTGTTAATATCACATGATTTAGCACTTGTTAGTAATTATGCCGATAAAGTATCTGTTATGTATGCGGGCCATATTGTAGAAGAAGCTCCTGCGCAAGCTTTTTTTAAAAATCCGTTACATCCGTATTCTCAAGCGTTAATGAATTCTCTTCCTACGAGAAATCAAATATTTAAATTAAAAACAATTGAAGGTATGCCGCCAAGTATTCAAGAAGTGATAAATGGATGTAAATTCCATCCGAGATGTGAATTTTGTGTTTCTCAAATATGCAAAGTAAAAGAACCGATTCTTAAAGAAAAAGCTTTTAATCATTTTTCAGCTTGTTTAATTAAATAATTATCAAAATAGCCTTGCGAACTTTTGTTAAATTTTATATAATATCTCTATAGTGTTTATACACGTTTAAAAAAAGGAGAGATATATGCTGAAAAAAATGTTTAAGTCATTGTCTATGGCTTTAATGGCAATGATAATTTCTACTCCGGTTTTTGCCGGGGAGGCATCTCTTGTAGTTCCAAATATTAAAGCTGAAAACGAACTAAGTTACAATCTTCTTGTAATTGGTATTATTGTTTCTGTTTTAGGTGTCCTTTGGGGACTTTGGGCTTACACAAGAGTAAAAAAGGTTGAAGTCCATGAAGCTATGGCTGCTGTAGGCAATACAATCTTTGAAACTTGTAAAACTTATCTTATACAACAAGGTAAATTTTTGCTTATGTTGGAAGTACTAATTGGTTTGTGTATTGCATTTTACTTCTGGTATTTGCAAGGTATGGAACTAAGCTCGGTTCTGATTATTCTTGGTTGGTCCGTTTTAGGAATTTTAGGTTCGTATATGGTAGCTTGGTTCGGTATCAGAATGAATACACTTGCAAACTCAAGAACTGCATTTACCGCACTGAAAGGAAATCCTTTAAGTATACTTAATATACCACTAAAAGCAGGCATGAGTATTGGTGTATTATTAGTGTCTATTGAATTAATTATGATGCTGATAATTCTTTTATTTGTTCCAGGTGAACTTGCAGGTGCTTGCTTCATTGGTTTTGCAATCGGTGAATCTCTTGGTGCTTCCGCTTTACGTGTAGCAGGTGGTATTTTCACAAAAATCGCAGATATAGGCTCTGATTTGATGAAAATTCAATTTGGTATTAAAGAAGATGATCCTCGCAACCCCGGTGTTATAGCAGATTGTACCGGAGATAATGCGGGTGATTCAATCGGTCCGACAGCAGACGGATTTGAAACATATGGTGTAACAGGTGTTGCATTAGTAAGCTTTATTTTACTTGGTGTATTTAAAGATTACCAAGTTCAATTGCTTGCGTGGATTTTTACAATGAGATTCCTGATGATTATAACTTCTGTTGTAGCGTATTGGATTAATGGAGTTTACACAAAGTTAGTTCTTGCAAATGCGAAGAAGTTCGACTTTGAAGCACCTTTAACATCTCTTGTTTGGATTACTTCGGTTCTTTCAATCGGAATGACATTTGGAGTAAGTAATTATTTATTAAAAGAACTGCCTGCTAATTTATGGTTGGTACTTTCAATAATTATATCTTGCGGTACTTTAGGTGCAGCACTTATTCCTGAAGCTACAAAAGTATTTACAAGTCCAAAAGCAAAACATACTCATGAAGTAGTTACTGCTTCTAAAGAAGGAGGGGCATCACTTACAATTCTTTCAGGTATTGTATCCGGTAACTTCTCCGGTTTCTGGATAGGTGCTATTGTCGTTCTATTAATGGGACTTGCTTATTTTGCAAGTTTGAATATACCTGCTGATGTAATGATTTATCCGTCTGTATTTGCATTCGGTTTAGTTGCATTCGGCTTCTTAGGAATGGGACCTGTAACAATTGCAGTAGATTCATACGGTCCCGTAACAGATAACGCTCAATCAGTTTACGAGCTTTCTTTAATTGAAGAAATAGACGGAGTAAAAGAAGGTATTGAAAAATATTATGGATTTACTCCTGATTTTGAAAATGCTAAAAAATACTTAGAAGAAAATGATGGAGCAGGTAATACCTTTAAAGCAACATCAAAACCGGTTCTTATCGGTACTGCCGTTGTTGGTGCAACTACAATGATTTTCTCACTGATATTAGTTATTAAAGAGACATTAGGAATTCAGCCTGAAATGATTTTAAACTTGTTAAATCCATATACATTGCTTGGATTTATTGCAGGTGGTGCTGTAATTTATTGGTTTTCCGGTGCTTCAATGCAGGCTGTTACGACGGGTGCATACAGAGCTGTTGAATATATTAAAGACAATATCAAATTGGGTGAAGCTGATGAAAAAAGTGCAAACCTTGCAAACTCGAAAGAAGTTGTTAAGATATGTACTCAATACGCTCAAAAAGGTATGTACAATATCTTTATCGCCTTATTTGGTTTTGCTCTTGCACTTGCTTGCTTGTCAGCTCCGGTTGGTGAAGATTCAGCTCCTGTTTCTTTCTTTGTAAGTTATTTGATTGCAATTGCCGTATTTGGCCTGTTCCAAGCGGTGTTTATGGCAAACGCAGGCGGTTGTTGGGATAATGCTAAGAAAATTGTAGAAGTTGATATGGCAGAAAAGGGAACTGATTTACATGCTGCAACTGTTGTTGGTGATACAGTAGGTGATCCGTTTAAAGATACATCATCAGTAGCGATGAATCCTATTATTAAATTTACAACTTTATTTGGTTTATTAGCAATGGAAATTGCGATTGCACCGGCATTTAAAGAAAATGCGAAAACATGGGGCTTTATAATTCTTATAATTGCTCTGATTTTTGTAATCCGTTCATTCTACGCAATGAGAATTCCTTCTAAAGATAAAGAATAATATCAATTTATATTAAAAATAAAAGAGGATGATTTTTATTTAAAGTCATCCTCTTTTGTTTAATAATAAAAATAAGTTATAATATAATTGTAAATTATTTAAAAAGGAATTAGGAATGGTTAAAAAAATATTATCATTATTTTTATTGTTTTCACTTTTACATCTTGTGTCTCTACCTGTTTTGTCAGAGAATGATGAAAATACGAATTCTGTCGTTAATGCTGTTTTTTCAACCGAATTAAATGTCAATAAGGCAACGAAAGGACAAATTGTTCAATTTAAGACAACAGAAGGGTGTAAAATAAATGGAATATTTATTCCTGAAGGTACTATATTTAGCGGGAAAATCAAAGCTCTTAAGAAAGGAAGATGGGCATATCGCAGAGCAAAAGTTCGTATTGTTTTAGATGAAATGATTTTGCCATCCGGAGAAAAGTATACCGTTAAAGGAACTACAAAAAGACGTGTATTAAAAGGTTCTGCTGTTGGTAATGTTGCAAAAGGTATTATAACTCTTCCTGCGGCACTAGTTGTAGGTACTGCAGGAGCTGTAGTTATTATAGTAGAAACTATATCTATTGCAGGGTTGATAATTGTCGGACCTACAAGCTATGTAGTCGGTAGAGCTATGGGAGAATTAACACACGGTATTAATTATAAAAAAGATGAAGGCGATAAAATTAAATTGAGAATTAAAAAGCTGCCAAGAATTACGTCTGAAAATAATGATAATCTTAACAGTCCTGCGCTATAAATTGCAAAAACTGTTAAGATTAAACTTTATACACATGGAATTTAGTAATTCTTAATATACAAGATTGCGTGATAATTAATATTATGGTGATTTATAGTTTCCATCTGCAGGATTTTTTCCAAGTTGTCTTAATATTTCTTCGCAAATAGCGTTTATTACATCTTGTTCTGAAAGTTGTCTTGTGCCTGGATAAGCAGGAAAATTAGGGTAGAGTTTACTCATAGTGGTAATATTGGGTAGGTACCACTTGAAACCAGCGCTACCACCATTCTTGCTCCAAAAATTTTCTAACTGTTGATAAAAATTTCTAGCAGTATTATTAATAAAAGTCTGCAATGAAATATTATTGAACGCGATTGGTTTAGTATCACCTTCTATTCCATATGGGTGATTTGATGTTTCTGAACCGGAGTTACCATTTACATTATTATTTCCGTTGGTCCCATCAGTTCCGTTCGTACTGCCACTACCTCCGGTTTGACCGGTTCCGCCGCTGGTTCCTGTGTTGCTTCCTGTTCCGTTAGTTCCGCCGGTACTTTCTGAACCATTATTATCTGTTCCGTTTGTATTTCCACCATTACCGGAGTTGTCTTTGCCGAGTATTTCTAATAATCTGCGACAAATTTCATTTATAATACCTTGTTGAGAAATCGGGTCAGGATTAGAACTGTAATTATAATGCATCATTTCATTGATTACTTTATATCTTAAATTGAATTCAAATTTATTACCATCTCCTCCATTGTTTATCCAGAATGCACGCAGCTGGTCATAATAAGTTTCTGCAGTACTGTTAATATATGTATTACGGGCATCAAACTGCAATCTGAATTCTTGTTTATCACCATCAATTCCGTAAATATTTTGTATATTTATATTTATGTTAACAGAACCTCCATTTGAGCCGCCATTATTATTGGTTCCGTTTGTTCCGCCGGTACTTCCTGAACCATTATTATTGCCTGCGCCGCCGTTGCCACTATTAGTTCCACCGGTATTACCCGAATTGTTACCTGAATTGCTGCCGTCGGTACTGCCGGAATTACCGTTGTTATTGTTGTCATTACTTATACCAAGCTCTTCATTCATAACTCTTAGAGCTTCTCCTATAATGTCATTTTCAGAAATGCTTACCGGATATGTTGCGTTATTTAAAAATTTATCGTAAACGTCAATTTTTATGTTATGCAGCATTGTTGCAAAACCAGCTTCACTTCCATTGTTTTTAGATTTCCAATATTCTCTGAGATAATTTTCAAACTTATCTAAAGTATTATCTATAAAAGCGAAAAGCTTAGACGTTTTTTCTTGAGTGGTTCTTGTAGTGCTTGCACCGCTTGTATTATTGTTGCCGGTTTCCCCAACAACTCCATTGCCACCTGTATTGTTACTACCGTTTACTCCGACAGCTCCGTTGCTGTCAGAGTTACCATTTCCACCTGATGTTCCGACAGGAGCATCACCATAAGAAAATTCGAAACATTTCATATATTGCATGTCTTTGTCAATTTGTTCTTTGGTTAAATTCGGACAATCTACAGAGTAATTATTACCATTTGAACTTGTTACAGTAATCTTATACCCGCCGCTAGCAAGAGGTGTTGCCGTAACTTTTATCGCATCTCTTGTATCACGATTTTCAATATCCCGCATGCATGATAATGACCAAAGAGAATTTCTGCCATTTTCTGCGTCTTGTATAAGTCCTTTTATACCCATGTACATTAGAGTTGCTGCATTAGAATCAAGCCCGTCAAACATATTCATGAAATCACAAGAAGCTGAAAAATTATCCATTTCTGCATTTGCTGATAAAAGTCCAAGTTCATTCTGAGCTGATACCGGTATACTTACGTTAAATAGGCTTAAATATTGATTTGAGTTATCTCCATATGTAATTATCAAGTTATAATAACCATTATGTTGATCATTCGCAGATATATGCAATTTGCTTGAATCATAAGTTATACCGGCAAGTTGACATCCTGCTTGAATTCTGGCTACTATATCTTCAACAGAATTTACACTGGCAGTATAGCTGTTATTGTTAGCAAAAAATTGATCAAACGCATGGAAGTAACTTCCTTCACTGTTAGCCATTCCATTTGGAGCATATTGATTTATAAGGTCTTGAATTTCTGCCTCACTTGCTTGATAATTTGCACCATAACCTGATGATACAGTACTTAAATCATTAGTATTTTGGGGGTTGGTTTCGTCATTTTCTCCTGAATGCCATATACTGTTTGTACCATTTGTGCCGCTTGTGCCGTTTGTACCATTTGAGTTGTTATTTCCTGTATTTCCTGTATTGCCGGCATTCCCAGTATTTTCTGCGTATCCGGTGTTTCCAGTGTTTCCAGTGTTTCCTGTATTTCCGGTGTTATCTGGATTGCCGGTACCTACTGTTTCATCGGTAGTATTTGTTCCACCGGAGTTGCCTGTGCCTCCGGTTGCACCGGTTTCATTTTTTATAGCACCGATTCTTGTTAACTCGGCGATATCTTTCTCTGCATTTGCAGCATCAAGATCTACACTAAATTTTAGATTTCCATACTGCAAATTTATATGTAATTTACCGCCGCTAACCGTTGCTTCTATTCCTAAACTGCTTAAATTGCCAGGATTACCGACTGCTCTGCAACCGGCTTGGAAAGCGGCAAGAACATCTTTGATACCTGTCATTGAGTCTTTCATTTTATCTAAATAGAATTCAACTGATTTTTGTAAATTACTTTTATATTTATTTGGAAGAGGATTCGACTTAACTATTTCTGAAACATCATCACTATTCGGTTTAAAATCAATACCCAATTTTGATGCTTTTGTTCCTGTTGCAGTAGTTTGATTACTTGTGCCACTTGTGCCACTGGTACCACTCGTACCATTTGTATTACCTGTATTGCCGGATGTCGTAGAACCGCCTATTTGACCTCCATTACCTGTTGATTTATAATTGCCTAAATTAACAGCTTCTAAGCTTCCAATATGCATATTTATAAATTCATTCCAACTAACTGTAATCTCCTCACTGGCATCATTAGGATTGATTATAGTAACTGTTTGATTAGATTTATTTACTTTCATTGCTAAAGCATGACCGCTAATACCGGTTACCCTGTTACCGTTTGTTTGCAAGCTTAAATCAAGAACATGATGTACTCCGTTTACATCAGTTATATCTCTTCTGGTGTACCATTTACCGCTACCAATCGGTATTTCCGTAGCTTCATCAGGATCACTATATAAACCGAATGTATAAACAGTATTACCATCTGCCTGGTTTAAAATATTTCTTATTGTAGATGAACTCAATTGTGTCCAAGTACCGTCATTAGATTCAAGTTTACTGCCTGATACAAAAACTATATTACCATTTTGAGGTTCTATACCAGTTAACATTTTTATGAATTCCTCAGGAGAACCACCACCGCCAACATAGGTACTGCTACCTGCTTCAGACCTTCTTTTGGCAAAATTATTTGAGCCATAGTCAGTTTGTCCCGAAACTATTTTCTTTAGCAGTTCTTCTGTTGCAAGTTCTATTAACAGCGCATCGTCATCTCCATTTGAAAAAGCATCATTACCAACAGCATCAGTGTTATATTGCTTTATTTTATCATAACTTATTTCTATTTTTATTGGATTACCGCTTCTGTCTTTGACGCCTTGAAATGTAACATACGCTTTTCTGTTTTTAGGATCCCATTGAATAGCATCTTTTATAGCTTGCTTGCCGTTTGTAGTATTAGACATGGCTGTTAACGCAGAAAGTACCCAACAATCACCTGTTGCACCTTGAGAGAAGTCTCCAATTTCACCATCAAGTACAGGTTCATTATTTTTTAAAGCCGCAACCAATTGCTCAACAGAAGTTATTGATTGTCCAGAGAAATATTTGTTAATGCCATCTTGATTTAGCATATAATAAGCTTTGCCTGATTTGTCATTTAATGGTCCGATTAAACAATTCTCTCTTATATGTTCAGGGAGATATTTTACAGTATTATTAAAGTATTGTTGTGAACATTTTTGACCATTTTGTTCCATTGCCGCTAAAAATTCTATAAAAGTAGATACATCTTTTCCGACAATTTGACTTGCTAAACGACTGTTAAATTTGTAATAATCCCCCATGGATTTAAATGCCACATCTGCAGTTCCGGAAGTTATTCTTTGTAATATACCGATTCTTTCCAGTTGTTCAATAATATTTGTATCAAATGTAGTTGCCATCTCGCCTTTAGTAACTTTATCCGTTGAAAGGACATTTTCTAAAGCTTCAATATTGTTAATTGAACCGAACTCACTATCCGGAAAATCTTCTTGAATAGCTTTTTTATCTAATATGTACTGGCAACCCATTTTCAAGAAATATTTATTTACAATATCTGAACCGTATTTTTCAATAAAAGATTGCAAGGCAGTATCTTCCATATCAATACTTTGTTTATTTAGTTTTTGGCAGAATTCCGAAAAATCTTTGACATCATACCCGTTTAAAAATTCTTTTGCAGCGGCTTTATCAAATGTATACGTTTTACCTTTATCATCTGTTTTTAAAATGCTATAATCAATAAGTTTTTGAATGGATGCATTTGTTAAGCCACTTGATTTTAATTCTTTTGCGTCAATTTTTGTATTAAGTTCAACATTCCCAAGTTGAGCATCATTAGTAGTTAGTTCGTATTTTTCTCCTTTATAGCTAAAAATAATTTTCGTTTTGCCATTACCTAAATCTTCCGTTACTATACCTGTAACTTCTTCACTGACAGCCTCAATATAGTTTTTAACAGTAGAACTGCCTTTTACTAATTTATTAGTTTCTGCATCAAAATTTACATTATCATTTTGCTCTTTACGGCTCGAAGTTTCTGATGTTTTTCCGCTTTTGAGCTGTTGTTCAATATACATTTTTAATATCGGATTGATTTCTGCCATTTGGCTACTCCTTTAAATATTTATGCTATTTTGTTTTGTCTTATATAAAACTTTTCGTTTTACAACTATTTAAAATCATAGCAAACAAAGTCATCACTTGTTTCTATTGTGATTCTTAGTAAGTCTTTTCTATTAACTATTGTGCACTTTGCACTTCCTGAATAAAATGTTGTTATCTCTTGATTCGTGGGCATAATTTCTTTAGCAAGTTTTTGTGCATCTTTGAGCGTGGCAATATTTGTAAAGTGAGCCATTCTTTGCTTTAACTCATCTGCTTTCTGTTTATCCGTTATAGAGCTTGTTTGTGCTGCCAGATATTGATTATATTGGTATGCATCCATTTTCTTCTTTATCCTTATCTGTGTATACGAACGTAAAAATACAACATGTATAACGGCAATTTTTTTAAAAACTTTAATAAATTCGCGAAGATTGTTACAAATCTTAATATATATATATGAAAAATTTTTAATATCTTAAATTCAACTTTTTGTATGATGTGTATTTTTAAGAATAAATATATATTATATTTGAGATGGTAAAGGGGTAGATGTGTAAATGAATTTATAAATGGGTAAGAGGTAAGAAATAAAGCTAAATTCATTCTTTATCACTCAAAATGGTAAGTTAATTAACAAAATAAATTAAGTATGTTCAGTACATGCTTTAGCTAAAGAGTAAGAATTTTATGAATAGAGTATTACAAAATCAGACTTGGCCAGATTATGAAAATAAGTTAGAAAAAAACTTATTTAGGTTTTTACGCTTTTTAATAATGCTTTTGATTATGTTTATGCCTTTACAAGGCTCTCAAGCACAAATTCTTTCTGCAAGTAAAGTTAAAGTCGATGTAGCCAGATTGTTTGAAAATACTTATAAAAAAACTACAAATGGGGAAGTTCTAGTAAAAATTACCGCAACACCTTTTGCAAACATACAACTGCCTGATGGAAGAATAACGTATAAAATAGCTCCAGGGGCTGATAAAATTTTACCTCGCGATGTTAAAAGAGTTGAAGTATATGTTAATGGTGTATATATAAGAACATTGAACCTTCCTGCTCAAACATTCGTCTATAAAGATGTATTAGTTGCAAGTGATTTTATAAACCGTGAACAAATGCTAACGAAAGATTGCACTGAAGTAAAAAGAGTAGACGTGTCATTAAGAGCAGATTATGTTTTGGATGGCTCTATGTTAGAAAAAGAAATTACTACAAAAAAAATATTTCAAAAAGGTGAAATAATTGACAAGAGGTTTGTAAAAATGAAACCGGATGTTGCTCGAAATGCAGACGTAAGAGTGTTCTTTGTTTCTAACAATTCAGTAATGATAACAATTGACGGAACTGCTATGTCAGACGGAATGTTAGGTGATTATATAAATGTAGAAAATAAAAATTATAAAAAAGTCTATAACGGAAAAATAATTGGAGAAAATAGGGTATTAGTTAATATATAACTAATATTTGCGGGAGGATAAATGAAAAAATTAATAGCGTTAATAGTAGCAATAATGATGTTTATTGGCATATCACCAGTAAATGCTGCAACTGTTCGTATTATGGATATTGCACATATACAAGGTGTTCGTGAAAACCAACTTGTAGGATATGGTATAGTTGTTGGTCTACCAGGAACAGGTGACAATTCTCGTTCAACTCAAATTACAAATAAGATGCTATTAAGAAATTTAGGAACAGTTATTGAACAAGAAAACTACATTCAAAAAGGTGCATCTGCTGCAGTTATAGTAACGGCAAATGTTCCTCCGTTTGCAAAAAACGGTGATAAAATAGATGTAACAGTTTCTGCAATTGCAGACTGCAAAAGTTTAGAAGGTGGTGTATTAGTCCAAACAATTTTAAAAGCCCCAAACGGCGAAGCTGTTGCAGTCGCTCAGGGACCTTTAACCGTTGGCGGTATTGCAAAATCTGCCGGAGGCTCTTCTATGAGAAATGCTATTACTACAACTGGCAGAATCCCAGGTGGTGCAATTGTTGAACGCGATATTTATACAGAAATAGGAGATGAATCCTCAATCACTCTATCTCTTGAAAAATCAGATTACACTCTTGCGTCAAGATTAGCAAGTTCAATTTCAAGAATTGCTCCTGCTCGTGCAATAGACGGCAGTTCTGTAAAAGTGCAAATTCCGACAAAATTTCAAAATGATAGAGTAACTTTTGTTTCTATATTAGAAAATCTTGATGTAACACCAACTACTGAAAAAGCAAAAGTAGTTGTTAATGAAAGAACCGGAACCGTTGTTATAGGTTCTGATGTAAAATTGCTTCCTGCGGCTGTTGATCATGGTAATATTACAGTCACTGTTTCTGCTCATAATGATGTTTCTCAGCCAAATGAATTTTCAAACGGTGCTACTGTAGGTTTTGAAAATACAGATATAGATATCCAAAAAGCTCCCGGAAGACTAATTGAAATGAGTGCTAACAGTAACTTAAATGATTTAGTAAGGGCCTTAAATTCCATCGGAGTTGCTCCTGTAGATTTAATCTCTATTTTACAAGCGCTTAAAAAATCAGGAAGTTTACAAGCAGAGTTGGTAATTATATAAGGATAAGAACAATGGCAATCTCACAAGCATCAGATATCACTACTCCTACATTAGATTTGATTAAGCATGGGCTTAACCATGCAAGAACAGTGAATGCTGATCAAGAATTATATAACCAAATTAAAGGAGCAGGTACAGAAAAAGAACAATTAAAAAAGGCTGCTACAGAATTTGAATCCATCTTTATAACTAAAATGCTGCAAGAAATGGATAAAACTGTAGATAAAGAAGAAAATGGCTTGTTCGGAAGTGATAATAAATACGAAGAAGCATTCAAAGGAATTGTTTTTCAACAAATGGGAAGAGATTTAGCAAATAATCCAAGAACAACATTTGGATTTGCTGATCAAATATACAGACAAATGGAACATCTTGTTAAATAAGAGGACTAAAAATGGAAATAATAAAATCAGGGGTAAATTCTGTACAACAATTTAGCGCATTAAATGCGTTCAAAACTAATAAGACTGTAAAACCGCAAGATGAGGTTCAAGAAAAAACAGAAACCGCAAGTGGTGTTCAAACTTCGTCTACAAAAAGTTTGCTAGATAGGATTGATGTAAATGATGTTAGAAAATATGCCGGCTATGTAGGAGAGTTTAACATTTCAGATGATGATATCAAATATGGAATGCTTTATGGCAGAAGTGTTATAGCAGAATGGCTTTGTTAGAACAAGATAATATAGTAATAAACATAGTATTTGGGAGCAATAAGAGGTAAAGGACATGAATACTCAAAACAAGATAGTAAGTATGATAAAGAATAAATTGAAAAAAAGTTTGTTAATTTATACACTTATACAACTCTTCACATTGTTTTTTCTCTTAGCTCCCAGTGCTAATGCAGAATCACTCTTTGTTCTTGGAGCATCGCAAAATTATCAAGGTACACCGCGTTCATTATTCGGCGGTGTTCAAGCACATCAGATTGGTGATTTAATTTCAATAAGAATGGCAGAAAATGTTTCTGTAAACGACAATCTTACATATTCATCATCAAAAGAATCTAATACAACAGATTCTTTTACATCATTTCTTAAAGAATGGTTTCATTTGTCATTCTTGAAAGATACAGGCGGTTATGGCGGTTCAAACGAAGTTTCAAATTCTGCACAAGGTCAAAGAGCTTTATCAATGGGTGACAGAATAGCTTGCCAAGTTGTACAGCAATTGCCAAATGGGAATTTAGGAATACAAGGTAAAAAGACATTGGTTAATGGTAATGAAAGAGTAGATTTTATAGTAACAGGAGTTGTTGATCCGCGTTGGCTAAATGTTGACGGTGAAGTTTATTCTTATAATGTTTCGAATCTGCAATTTGCACTTTCCGGCAGAGGTTCTGTTTCAAGAAGTCAGAACGAAGGTATTTTCAACAGATTTATCAGATATTTGTTCTAGTTTGAACAAATTATCTAAAAAAAGAGTTATAATAGTATAAAGAAAATAAATATGGATAAAAAACAATTTCAAAAATTAATAGAAATATTAGATGAAGAGATTCGTGAATACACAAATCTAAAAGATTTGTTTGCCGAAAAACGAGAGCTTCTTAAAAAATCTAAGTCAGATGATTTAGGTGTTCTGGATAATAAAATCCTTGCATTGAATGAAAAAATAACAAAATTGAATAAATCAAGAGAAACATTGGCTCAAGAGTTAACCGGCAAAAATTGCAATATGTCTGAATTTATAGAGTTTGCACAGGAACATGCTCCGGAGTATATGAAGCCTCTCGAAGAAAGGAAAGTAAAGATTTGTAACATTATTCCTGAAATAACGTTATTAAATAATCAAAATGTGGAATTACTTAAACATGGCATTATAATTACTAACAAGATGTTGGAAACAATTATAGATGCGTTTGCACCACAAGGAAGTTATTATAACGAAACCGGTAAAACAGATACACATGACGTAGACATGTGGACTATAAGCAAAGAAATATAATGAGGTAAAACTAATGAACTTATTATCGTCATTAAATATAAGTGCAGGTGCACTATCAGTAAATGAAAAAGCAATCAGTGTTGTTTCCCACAACGTTTCCAATATGAACACTGAAGGCTACCACAAACAGCGCGTAAATCTACAAGCGAGAAATATTGCCGGTCAAATAGGTGATAATCCTAATAATCAGGTTCGTGCTAACGGCGGTGTAAAAATCGCAAATGTTATGCGTTACAATGACGATTATTTGAACAACTACTATAGAGAACAACTGTCTCAAAAAAATATGCTTGAACAACAATTAGGCAACCTTGATGAACTTGCCGGAATTTTTGATGATTTGGAAGGAACAGGTGTAGATGCAGCACTTAGTAATTTTTATGAAGCTTTAAATAACTTGCAGCAGTATCCGGCAAGCTCAACAGCAAGAACAAACTTTATTGAAGTTTCAAAATCTTTAACTTCTCTAATGAACGAGAAAAGTGTTCAATTGAGCAAACTTACAGGTGAAGCTCTCGGAGACGGAAGCAGTGAAGATGCTTTGAAGAATTCTAAAATTTATACACAGTATAGAGAATTAAATAATTCTTTAGAAGAACTTGCTGCGGTTAATAAAGCTTTGCAAACAACTCAAACCGGAACATTAACCGCTAATAATTTACTTGACCAAAGAGATTTAATTTTACACGATATAGCACAATTTGTTGATATTACTGTAGATGAAAAGCCGAATGGTTCTGTAACTGTTTATACAGGTGATCAAGCATTGGTAAAAGGTGCAAAAGTTACAGGTAAATTAGATATAGAAACAGCAAAATCATACTGCGATAAGCATGGTATAAAATATCCTGATGATTGGACCGGTGAAAATGCGGTTTTGAGTATTGTAGATGGTGATGGCGGAGTTGTTGTGGAAAATGCAAATTCTATAATAACAGGCGGTGCTTTAGGAGGTCTAATCCATTCTGCAACTGATTATAATGATGGAGTAACAAATGCAGGTACTGTTCAAGCAAGCTTAGACAAGTTGGCAGGCTCTATAGCAAAGATTTTTAATGATTTAAACACAAGAGATAATGCTTATTGTATAGATTCATCAAATACAAATCATTTAAAAGCTACTGATTCGGATAATATTTTATTTGCTTGTTACGGTCCTGACGGTAAAGAAACAACAACAGGTATAACCGCAGCAAACATCAAAGTTTCCGATAATATTCTTAAAACAGATGGTATCTGGAATATAAGTTGTGCATATTTTGAAGATCCTAAGTATTATGATGAAAATGCCGTAGGTAATGCTCAAAACGCAATAACAATGCTTGGAACCAGAAATGAAAAACAAGCTGATTTAAACGGAATGTCTGTAGAAGATTATTATACATCAATGCTTGGTAAAATAGCTTCTGCAGGTGACAGCGCAAAAAATCTATATGAAACTCAGTGCGATGTGGTTGATTCTCTCGAAAATCAACTTGATTCTGCATACGGAGTCGACTTAAATGAAGAATTAGTTGACCTTGTTAAATACCAAACAGCATATGCTGCTGCAGCACAAGTGTTTAATACAGTTAATTCTTGTCTTGATACTTTAATGACACTAGGAAGGTAACATTATGTATTCTAATCGTATCTCAACAACAGCACGTTACAACTTGTTAACGGCAGACATTCAAAGGAATGAAGCAAACTACAATAGATTAACAGCTCAATTAGCATCAGGCAAAAAAATTACAAACATTACTGATGACCCTATAGGAGCTGTAAATATTGTTAATACTAATCGTCAATTGGGTCAAATAAGTACTTTTAATCAAAATACTCAATTAGCAAAAGAAGAATTGGATACTTTTGATGATTTAATGCAGCTGGCTGAAGGATACTTGACGCAAGCTTGGGATAAAGCTGTTCAAGCAAATAACGGTACTTATGCTTCTACTTCATTAAAGGCATTAAAAGTTGAAATAGATGAAATTGCCAAAACAATGGTAGACCTTGCTAATACAGAATTCAATGATAATTTTATTTTTGGCGGTGCAAATACAAAATTAACACCATACGAAATAGATACAAACGGAAATATTTTATATCACGGTACACCTCAAGATAATCCGGATTATGTAAGAAAAACAGAAGTTGCAGATGGTGTTTTTGAGGTAATTAATACAACCGGAGATAAATTATTTGGTTACTACGATTCATATTATTCGGATTCAACCGGTACTAAATATTATCCGCAAACAGATGAAGCAACTGGGAATACAATCTATGTTGATAAGAGTGGTAATCAATATACCGGTGATGTTGCTGATTTAACAGCAAAAGAAGACTATTCCGGTGTAATGGGAGCACTAAAGCTTCTGAGTAACTCTTTGCAAGAAGTAATTGATGCAAAAAATGCCGGTGACTCTAATGCTGAAACAGCAGGATATGCAAAAATGTTTTCAACTCTCGATATGTTCAGTAATGCACATAATGAAATGGTTACAGAACAAACTAAATTCGGTGGGGTTTATAACAGATTGGAAATGACGGAATCTACTTTGGAGACTAATACCGAAAATTTAACCTCATATTTATCTTCTTTACAGGATGTAGATATAGCAAGTGCTGCATCTAAATGGATGCAAGCGCAATACTCATATCAGGCAAGTTTGCAGGTTGCAGCTGCATCTATGAATATGAGTCTTTTAAATTACCTATAAACTGATTTATCGGAAAGGATACTGATAATCAAAATATTTGACGTACCATAAGTACGTCAGTAAGAAGTTTTATTTCGAAAAATATACAAATTTAATATACTTACCATTTCAAGGACATCGTATTGTCCTTTTTTATTTTGTACAGTCTATACTTCAGTTATTACTCCGCCACCTAAAACAGTGTCATTATCATATAGTACTACTGATTGACCTATTGCAATTGATTTTTGCATGTCGTCAAATTTTACGATAATATCTTCACCATTTATTTCTACATCAACACCGGTTGGCTGTTGAGTAGAGCGAATTTTTGCTTGTGCAGAAAATTTATTATTTGTTGGAGGTATTATCCAATTCAAATTGCTTGCTTTTAGTATATCTTTCATTGTTTTATCTTTTGGCCCGATAACAACTTCGTTTGTTTCTTTTCTAAGCTCAAGAACATATAACGGTTCCGTTGAAGATACTCCAACTCCTTTTCTTTGACCTATTGTATAATTCCAAATACCTTTATGCATTCCAAGTATTTTGCCGTCAAGGTTTACTATATTACCTTCTTTTTCTTCAACACCAAGTAATTCGTTATAATCACCGTAATAAAAATCTTGACTGTCAGGCTTTTCAGCTACTGTTAAGCCATTATCTTTTGCTATTGAACGTATTTCATCCTTTGTTTTGTCTCCAAGCGGCAAGTATATATTTGCAAGCTGTTCTTGTTTAAGTCTATACAAAAAATAAGATTGGTCTTTTTTAGGATTAATTCCTCGCTTTAACACATATCTGTCATTTATTTTTTCTATTCTTGCATAATGCCCTGTTGCAAATTTATCAAAATCAATACCGTTTGCTTTTGCTAAGCGTGGTAAAACATCAAATTTAATGAGAGAATTACACCAAATACAAGGATTAGGTGTATGCCCGCTCAAATACTCTTTTTTAAAATTTTCTAATACAATTTCTTCATACTGTTTGGCGCAATCAAATACATAAAACGGAATTCCAATTTCTTCTGCTATTTTTCTTGCTCCTTCGATATCTTCTTTTTCATCAGGGCCAAAACATGCACCATGACGTTTAGGAAGTTTGTCTTTTAGTTGTTCTTTAACACCTCTCTCTCCCCATATTGCCATAGTAGCACCAATGACTTCGTGTCCTTGTTGCTTTAATAAAAGTGCTGTTACTGAAGAATCAACTCCGCCTGACATTCCAACTAATATTTTCATGTTATATCCCTTTTAATTTTCTACTAAAAAAGCCTTAGGCTACATATATAATATATAGTATAAGGCTTTTTTTTAATTGGTTGCGGGAGCTGGATTTGAACCAACGACCTTCGGGTTATGAGCCCGACGAGCTACCAGACTGCTCCATCCCGCGTTA
>CADBTL010000034.1 GCA_902797575.1 uncultured bacterium | reverse complement strand
TATTTTAGAATCAATTGAAAAATTAACTTTATTAGAAGCTGCTGAATTAGTTAAAGCTATGGAAGAAAAATTCGGCGTATCTGCTGCTGCTCCTGTTGCAGTTGCTGCTGCTCCTGCAGCTGCCGGTGCTGCACCTGCTGAAGAAGCTGCTTCTGAAGTAAACGTAATCTTAGCATCAGTTCCTGCTGATAAGAAGATTGCCGTTCTTAAAGAAGTTCGTGCTATTACCGGTCTTGGCTTAAAAGAAGCTAAAGATTTAGTTGACGGTGCTCCAAAGGCAGTTAAAGAACAAGTTAAGAAAGAAGATGCTGAAGCTATCAAGAAACAACTTGAAGCAGCTGGCGCAGTTGTTGAAATTAAGTAGTTTGTTTAAAACAAACAATAAAAAAATCCGCTTGAGTATTATTTATCAAGCGGATTTTTTGCTGTAATGAAATTATTAGCTAAGTGTCAGTTTCATTTGCATTTGCATAGAACGCTTAAATTTAAGCAATGCAAAATTTGCCATAGAAAATTGTAATCTTTTTCTTAATTCTTCAGCCTGGAATTCAAATTTAGCAGCAGAATTATCTTCGTCATAAGAATAGTTTGCAGCCATACTCTTTCTCCTTTATATATTAAATTGTTGTACCTGTTTATTTATATATATAAAGTATATAACTTTAAAGAAATTGCCTTTTTTCATCTACTTGTTTACAATTTGTTACAAATCAAAAAACAAAGCAAAGGATGCAGAAAATTGTCATTCTTCGACTTTTTCCGCATCCTCAATTGATTTCGCGTAAGCAGAAAAGATATTAAATATTAAACCTGAATATCTATTTGATTCTAAAAGTTATATTTGCAACTGCTGTTACTTTTTTATCTATTGTCGAAGTATCATTTATACCCATGTCAGAGACGTTGGTAGAATCTACAGGTGTAATTTGATAAACACCCATTCTTACTGCTGATATTTTACCAACCCTATTATGCGATGGCTTAAGCATTGATTCTGCTCTTTGTTTTGCATCATTTGATGCTTTTTCAAGCAAAGCAACTTTTAACTCCGGCAGCTTTGAATAATCATAAGACGGTGTTTCTACGCTTATTACAATATTTTTATTAATCAAACTTCCCAAGTCGGTTGATATTTCCTTAATAAGCTCAACATCATCGGCTGCTATTGAAATAGGTTGTATGTAGTTATAATGATCAACTTCATTAGTTGAATAACCTCTTGCATCATTTTTGTATACAGGATAAACCTGAGGAGTTTTTACATTTATTTTTGTAATTTTCTTTTCTTTTAAATATTGTTCAACTGTCTTTAGTTGCTCTTGAGCAACTTTGTAAGCCTCTTGTCTTGTTGCTCTTTTAATTTCAATATCAAAATTTAGAGTTCCTTTATCAGATTTTATAATCTCATATGCTGAACCTGTTACAGATATTTCATTTTTTTGTATAGTTGATGCCACCATTTTTGTTGATACAATTAATGCTAAACCGACTAAAATACCAAGTGAAATGACTTGCAGTTTTTCTATTCTTTCTAACATAATAATCTCCTTTCTATGTAACTATGATTTTATTAACAAGCTTGCACCGATAACACCGGCAGTATTACCCAGTTGTGCAGGAACTATCTCAACTTCTCTTTGTATAGTCATTGCTCTTTTGGCTATAGTTTCTCTTATCGGTTCAAATAAAATATCGCCTGCTTCCGCTACTCCGCCGCCTATAATAATCTTTTCAGGATTAAGAAGGTTTACAACACTTGTTAGGCCCATTCCTATGTATTCGCCCATAATTCTAAAGATTTGTCTTGCAACAGGATCTCCTTCTTTTGCTGCTACGGCAACTATATACGGAGTTATATCCGGATTAGCAAGTTCTCTGTATTTAGTAGATTTACCGCCACGAATATATTCTTCTGCTAAAGCTACTATTGAAGGGCCTGACGCATATGCTTCAAGACATCCTCTGTCTCCACAGCCGCAAAGCGGGCCGCCTATATTTGTAAGTTTTATATGACCAATTTCTCCTGCTGCATTATTAGCACCACGAACTAGTTTACCATTCACAACCAAGCCTGAGCCAATACCTGTTCCTACTGTAATACACACTAAGTTTTCGCATCCTACACCAGCACCATAGTTTAATTCACCGAGGGTTGCTGTCCTAACGTCATTATCAACTCTTGTTAATATTCCAAATTCTTTTTCCATAATATTTGCGATAGGAACATTTACCCAGCCGGGAATGTTTGGAGCCAATCTTACAACACCTTTTTGGCAATCTATTTGTCCCGGGAACCCAAAACCCATGCCTTCTATATCATTAGACTTCATTTTAGTTTCTTTTAGCAAGTCTCTAATTGCATCTTTCATGCTATTAACGGTGTATTCATAACCCATTTCAGCTCTTGTCGGAATAGAATTTGAATATACAATTTTCCCCTTGTCACTAACAAGCGCAATTTTAACATTAGTACCGCCAACATCAACCCCAATACGTTGTGCCATTTATAAATCTCCTTCTTAAACTAATCTGATATTATTTTTCTTTAATCTGTTTTGCACCTGCTAAATCTATATCGCTCACTTGATTTTCTTTACGAGCGTCTTCAAGTTCTAATTGCTTATTAATTATAATAGTTTGTACAACTTGGAAGCAGTTGCTTGAAACAAGATATAATAATACACCTGCCGGAATTGGTATTATAAAGAATGTAAAACCTAACATAAGCGGCATGAACGTATTCATAGATTTTTGCATAGCTGCTTGAGCCGGATCCTGATTAACATTCTTATTCATTGCCATCATTGCTTTTTGTGACATAACCATTGTTATCATAAATAATACTAACAATGCAAATACGTCCCAATGGAATGCCGGTTTAACTTCTTTAGTCGGAATAGTACTGATTAATAACCCGTCTTTTCTTTCAAATGTCATTTTTTCGACTTCTTTTGTATTAATGTCGGTAACTGTTATTTCAGCTTTTTCTATTTGATCTAATTGACTAAACTTAAGATTTAAACTATCTAAACTTACTTTAAAGTCAGCAGGTTCACCAGGAACCAATGTCCCTTGAACTTCTACTGCCTTATTTGGCTTTTCGATTTTTACGTTATCAATTGGTTCTAAGTCTGATTTAAAATATACTTTAGCAGTTTTTCCTGTCATAAAGTTATCAAATTTTGAAACACCAAAAACTCCGTCGTTTGAAACTCCGGCAGAAGTTTTCATTGTAGCATCAAGCCGTTTGATAAATAAAAACTGAGAATCACCGGCCATTGAGATAAATTGCGGACTCATTAATGTTGAATACAAAAGAATAAAGATAGGCATTTGTATAAGAAGCGGAAAACATCCTGCCATAGGATTAAACTTGTGCTCCTTATAAAATTCCATCATCTTTTGCTGCATTTTCTGCGGATCACTTTTGTATCTCTCCTGAATAGCTTTCATCTTCGGCTGCAGTAGTTGCATAGTTCTCATTGATCTTTGTTGAGAGACTCCTAAAGGCCACATTGCAGCTCGCACGATTATCGTAAGTAAAATGATTCCGATACCGTAACCGCCGACTATTGATAACATTTTAAGCACTTTTATAGTTAATGTTGTAAAATCCATATCTTCTCTTCCCCAATGTTTTAAATTATAATCTCAAATGTACGTTATACGTACTATTTTAGGATACTTTAAAGATATTCTTAAGTCAATGTTAAAGCATAAATTTTGAATTAAACTGATAATGCTTCTGCATTTTCTTGAGGTTTGAATTGCATTTCATATAAAGCCTTGTATTGACCGTGTTCAATATTCATAAGCTCTTCATGAGTACCCAATTCCGCTAATTCACCATCATTAATAACGGCAATTCTGTCGGCATTTTTAATAGTTGAAAGTCTGTGAGCAATAATAAATACCGTTCTATTTTGCATTAAATTATCCATTGCTTTTTGAACAATTGCTTCTGATTCATTATCAAGAGCAGATGTTGCTTCATCTAATATTACAATAGGTGCATTTCTGAGCATTGCTCTGGCTATCGCGACACGTTGTCTTTGACCGCCGGAAATAGTTGTTCCTCTTTCGCCTAACATTGTTTCAATACCATCCGGTAATTCTCTTAAGACATCTTGCAAATGAGCAGATTCTACTGCGGTTTGAAGTTCTTGTTCTGTTGCATTTGGATTACCCATCATGATGTTTTCTTTTATTGTTCCTGAGTACAAAAAGTTATCTTGGAATACCATAGATATATTTTTCCTTAATGAACTTATGCTGTATTCTCTAATGTCAATATTATCTATTTTTATTGAACCTGATTGTATATCGTAGAATCTTGGTATAAGGTTTACAAGTGTTGATTTTCCACCGCCTGAATTTCCTACAATTGCAAGTGATTCACTTTTGTTAACCGTTAAATTAATGTTTTTAAGAACGGGGTGCTCTGGGTCATAACCAAAACTTACGTGTTCAAAACTTATAGAGTTATTAAATCCTTCAAGTTTTTTTGCATTAGGTGCATCTTTAATCTCCGACTCTAAGTCAAATAATTCAAATACACGTCCTAATGCAACAAATATTGTTTGAATATTTGTCAAAGTGTTACCAAGTGTTTTAACCGGTTTATAAAGTAATAACAGCGAAGTAACAAATGATGCAAAGCTTCCTGCTGTCATAATACCTGAATTAATTAAGTATGTTCCGACACCTAAAACCGTTGCTATACCGAAAGAAGCTATAATATACATAATAGGTGACATCCATCCGGCTCTTTTATACAAAGACATATTTACATTAAAAGATTCCCAAGTCTGCTCTTTGTAATATTTATTTTGACGCTCTTGCAGTTCATAAGCCGCCATTACTTTATTACCTGAATATGTTTCATTTAAGTTTGTTGTTATATTACCACCTATAACCATATTTTTATTTGAAGCACTTTTTATTTTTTTTCTTATTAATGCTATAGGAAGAAATGCACCGACTAATACAATAACGCCTAAAATAGCCAACTGCCAAGAACTGTACAACATTACGGCAATTAAGCCTAAGGCTCCGAACAAGCTTGTTGTAATAGTTTTTACTTGATCAACAATTCCGTTTGAAGCTGTAGCAGGGTCATTCATATATCTTGATATAATAATACCCGATGAATTTTCATCAAAAAATTGCGGATGCATATGAATTAATTTTTCAAACAAATCGAATTTAACGTCATTTGTTATTCTTTGACTTGTCCAAGTTGAAAGGTATCCGTTTAAATAGCGTAAAATACCCTGAAATGCTGCAAATAAAATTACACCAACCGGTAATATTACTGACATCTGAAAACTTGTAATAGCAAAATGATGACTAAATAAGGAAAATTCACAAGCCTTGCCACCAATTACATAATCCATATACGGTTTTAGTGCAAAAGCTGTAATGCCATCAAGCAGACCGAGTGGTATTGCAACAAGAAAGCCTAATAAAATTCTAAACCAGTATGGTTTTACATACGGCCAAATTTTTTGCATTAACCATCCGTATTTAAATGAATTTTGCGCTGTGGTAGCCGATAATTTCATACTTCTCTCCTTAAAAATGTCTTATTTTAATAATCATAGCACAAAGCATTTTATACACTTACTAAATACAATGTTACAAGAGTTAAATACACTGCAAGACCGATAACATCGATAGTTGTAGCGATCACAGGTCCTGATGCTACAGCAGGATCAATATTCATCTTCTTTAGTATTAATGGTGTACAAGTTCCAATCATAGTAGCAATAGTCATATTAAGTGACATTGCAATGCCGACAACAAGCCCTAATTGTGCGTGTCCTTGCCATCCCCAAGTAACAAGCATAACTAAAAGCCCAAAGAAAGCTCCAATACTCAAACCTGTAACCGTTTCTCTCCACAAATAATGCCATCCTGAGCTCAACGTTATTTGTCCTGTTGACATACCGCGAACCATAAGAGTGATACTTTGAGTACCTATATTGCCACCCAATCCTGCAAGCAGCGGCATAAAAGCAGCCACGATCGGAAGTGCATTAAATGTTTTATCATATCTGCTTGTGATACTTACAGCAATAAACTCTCCTACGAGAGTTATCAATAACCAAGGTATCCTTGCTTTTATAGCATGCCTTATGCTGCCTGTCAAAATATCATCATCGTCTTCTCCAAGGTCAGTAACGATACCTGAAGATTGCAAAATCTCATCAGTGGTTTCTTCTTCAACAATATCCTGAACATCGTCCCAAGTTACAATACCTTTTAAATGATTATACAAATCAACTACAGGCAACGCATTGAATTGGTATTTCATAAATACATCCGCAATGTAATCTTGATAATCGTCAACATGAATTTTGACAATATCTTTAATCATAATGTCAGAAATATTTATATTTACCGGTGTTGTCATCAAAGTTCTTAAAGATAAAACTCCCACCAAATGCATATTTTTGTCTACAACATATGCATAATATAATTCAATATTCTCTTTTTCAGCTTTAATACGAATTGTATCCAATGCTTCCTGCACTGTCATGTTGTCATAAACAGTTAAAACAAGCGGGTTCATGATACCGCCTGCAGTATCCTCATTATATGTTAACAGCTCTTGAACCTCTGATGAAAACTTTTGCGGCAAACTTTCCAAGAAAGCCTCTGTATCATCCTCTTCCATGTTACCAAGAACGTCAGCAGCATCATCGTGAGGAAGTTTTGATACTAATCTTGACGCCAAATTTTCATCAATATCACCTAAAATCTCAACCTGCAATTGAGGCGGCAAATACTCAATAACATCGGATGCTAGTTCTTCATTAACATTTGTAATACAAACCAAACGCTCATCCGCCTTTAACTCTTGAAATATGTCAGCAAGGTCGGCTGAGTGATATGTTTCTAACTCTTCTTTGAGTTGAGTATTATCACCATTATCAATTAATTCACGTATTCTGTCTATTGTATTTTCAATATTGAGCATTTTTAAACCTTAGTTAGCAATATAAATCATCTGTAGTTTGTAAACTGCAAAGGTATGTCATACTTTTCTTCATTTTTTCTGAGAAGCGCAATAACTTCTTGCAAATCATCTTTACTTTTTCCGCTTACTCTTACTTGTTCGCCCTGAATTGAAGCTTGAACTTTAAGTTTACTTTCTTTTATATCCGCAACAATTTTTTTTGCAAGTTCTTGAGTTAATCCCTTTTTTAAATTAAAAAGCTGTCTGACATTCCCGCCTAATGCATTTTCCATAGGCTGAGCATCAAGAATTTTTATACTTATACCTCTTTTTACAAGTTTTGTTTGCAGTATATCAAAAATATTTCTAAGCTTCATTTCATCATTGGTTGTAATAGTAATAGATTTATCTCCATCTAAATCTATTGATGAATTAGAATTTTTTAAATCAAAACGTGATGTTAAATCTCTCTTAACTTGATCTACAGCGTTAACAAGTTCTTGCTTATCAAACTCTGATACAACATCAAAACTGCAATCTTTAGCCATAAATAAACTCCTATGTTAATTCCATACAATAATAATATCATGAAAAAACACAGGAATTTAACTAAATCGAACTAATTTAAGCTCCCGTAAATTTACGTACAATTCTGCTCCATATAGTCGGATGAGTAACCGCTGAAGGAAGTGCATTTACTTGCATTTGATAATTGTATGGCATAGGACCATAGTTATAACAATGCTCGCATCCGTACTCTTCTTTCATTTTTCGGAATGTATTTTCTCCGTTATTATGAGCCATCGGCATCATACCCATCATATTCATACCATAGCCGCCATATCCAAAATTTACACCCATAATTACACCTTTATTTTAATTCTACACACATATATAAAGTGTTTTTATTTACAGAAATTGCCATTGCATTAAGAAATGTTACAAAAAACACTGAGACAAAATTAATTTACTTTAGAAAGAATTTTCTCTATTGCCTGAAAATAAAGGGTTTTTAGATGTGCATGTAAAGTTTTGTAACAATTAAACTAAAAACATTAAAGTTTTAAAAAAAACTGCCGATATACATGGTGTAAAGAAAAGCAAAAAGGAGTAGAAAAATGACATTTGGAGTAAACGGAATAGGATACGGAAATACATCAGGCATCGGCGGCGGATACATGCCACCACAAAATAATGATGACATAAATGATAAAAAAGATGAAACACAAGGACAAGGACAACACGTTGAAACAAAAGATGTTGATCCAAATGCAGTATACGCTTGGATGAATAATAACGCAGCATTTTTAAATATCGTTAATAATACATCTGTAAATACAGTTGCTCCTGAAGGAGTTGTTACAGATCCGACAGTAGCTGATAGAGCTGTTGCAGCAACAGAAAATTATATGGCCATCATGGATATAATTACACAAGAATTTGGCGAGGAATTGGCTCCTGCAGTCATGGATCTCGTTATGGATAAATTGATGGGAATGGTTTAAGAAAAAATTTATTTAATCTCGTACACATATTTTTCTACACTTTAAATTCACAAGGGCTGGTTTCAACCGCCCTTTATTTTTTTAAAATAACGCTGACTAAGATACACTAAAACATTTTATAACTGATAAAAATGGTATATGAATGCGCAGCTATAGGATGGAACTTGATATAAAAGTTACATTTTAATTAATATTTTAACACTCTCTTTTGTTTTATTTGCTTCAAAAGCTTCAATTGCATCATCTATTGAATATATTTTTGAGATAAACGGATGAAAATCTATGCGGTTATTTTTCAACAACCTTAATGCAGGAGGGAATTGACCGCAGCGAGAACCTAATACAGTAATTTCATTTATTACTATAGGTGCCAAATTTAATTCTTTACCGGTTGCAACAGTACTTTTAAGTACTAATACTCCTCTTGGTTTTGTTAATGCCATAGAAGTTTCAAAGCCGCCGGCAGTTCCGGTTGCTTCTACAACAACATCATAAATATTTTCCACTTTTAAATCTTGAAGTAATTGTGTTTTAACACCTTGTGATTTTGCAATATCTAATTTGTTTTGATGCTTTCCGACTAATAAAACATCTAAATTTTGTGCATGCAATGTAAGTGCGGTTGTTAATCCTAACTTGCCGTCACCTAATACTAAAACCTTTTTCATAGGTTCTATATGAAGCTGTTCCGATATTTCACATGCTGCAGCGAGAGGTTCTACAAAAACCGCTTGTTCATCAGGTACATTATCAGGAACTTCAAATAAAACGTTTACCGGCATTGTCATATATTCCGCAAAACATCCGTCTTTTGCGACTATGCCCAGTGTATGGCGATTTGGACAGTGACGATAATTTTTCTGCGCACACCACTCACAAGACGGATCCTCACAACCGTAACTTATTTCTGCTACAACTCTTTTTCCTAGCCAAGCCAAATCTTCTGGTTTATTAGAATTAACCTGCTCTACTACACCAACAAACTCATGTCCTAACACTCCAACATAACCCATATATCCTTTGGTAATCTCGTAGTCTGTGTTGCAGATACCGGCAAGATTTACTTTAATTAATGCTTCACCTGCTTTTGGTTCTGGCTTTTTATAATTTGTATCTAGTTTTAAACCATTATTAAAAACAATCGCTTTCATATTTAATTCCTTTTACTCTATTAATATCCGCTATTTATATAGTATCACAAAGAGTTTTAAAATCTAAGAATTACAAATGCTATAGCAAATGCATTAAAAAACAAATGTAATAATTCTTAATATATTTATCCTAATTAAGCAATTTCAGCATTTATAAATACTTTATATATGTAAGGGATTTTTCAATTAAAAGAGAAACTTGTTCTAAATCAAAAACTTCTACTATTTATTCATATTACATACACATACTACACTTCACACATTAAAAGTTTTTAGAGTCGATAAGACTCTTTTTTTTATCAAAATGCAAGAATTAATCCTTCTAATATACTTGACTATATCGTTTGTTTACTGAGTTCTCTTTGTTCTTTTATATATTCTTCCAGTATTCCTACAGAATCGCCAACAAGTTCAATACAAGGACGTTTCTTGTAATAGGCTTCCGTTCTTTCGCTTGGAATCGGAGATGTAGAAGTTTCAACACCTTCTAAAAGCTCTCTGCATATTATACTGCCGTTCATATCCCTAAATCTTCTTGCAAGTTCTTGTACAATTTTATATTGTTCTGCTTTATTACTGCCCTTGTTATCTGAAAAAGCCAAACCTGCAGCCATAAACATTCCGCTTACAGTCCCGCAAACCTCACGCATTCTTCCCATTCCGCCGCCAAAAGAAAGTGCAACCTTCATTGCAGTATCAAAATCCATTCCTAATTCTTCACAAAAAACACCTAGTACTGCTTGAGAACAGTTATATCCTTGCTTAAAAAGTTCTTTTGCTTTTTCTTGCTTCTCACTCATATAATTTCTCCTTTTTTATAATAATACACTAAATAAACAAGATTGTTTTTATAACAACTGTGATGGGTTAAATTACATATCCTCGAAGAGACTTTTCATATGTAAACGGATTGATGTGAACACATACGGAAACGGGCATTGTTGTCCGAGATAATTTTATTTACCTCTCCCTTTATCCCTCGTCTTTTTCGGAGGCTCTTCTGATTATATTGTCATCAATTTTTTTTGAAGAATACTTTTTTTGTGTTGCTTCCATTAATTTTTCACTTGGACGTTTTGTTGATTTTTTCTTTTTAGAAGAAGGTTTTAATTGAAGCTCTACGGAAGAAAAATCTTTATTCAGTTCTTTGTACCAATTTGCCCAAAGTAATGAACGCAGCGGCAAAGTATACTGGATTATTATTTGCATAAATGTCATTTGAAC
>CADBTL010000033.1 GCA_902797575.1 uncultured bacterium | reverse complement strand
TATATCCCATTAAGGATAAATTTTGATATGTGTTATTTTCATATGTTGTAACTTTCATAAAATTTAAAAAACGTGTAAAAATATTTTTTGTCATTATTTATAAACTAGATTTATGATATTATAATACTTAGAATATGGAATACAGAATAAGCGATAAAGTTAAATATTTGAATAATATGCTGTGCGAGATTGATAATCTTTATCAATCTATGTTGTTGAGCAAAGGTTTATCTGATAGCGAATACATAGTTATGTTCTCAATTCTTGAATTAGGAGAAGGTTGTCTGCAAAAAGATATTGCTGATAATAGCTACTTCAATAAAAAAACAATTAATTCTACTATTAAAAAATTAGAAAAAAATGGACTTATTAAATTACAAGCAGGCAAGTATCCTAATATGCATATATATTTAACAGAAGATGGTAAAGCATATATTAAACAAAAAATTATCCCTATTATAGAAGTTGAGAATAATGTTATGAATAGCGCAATGGATGAAGAATTCATAAATTTATCTGAAACTTATACTAAATACATCAATATTCTTAAGCAAGAAGTAAACAAGTTTCATTAATCTTTATGTATTACTTCTGTGTTTGTTTTGTGTTTTTTTAAGAAATGCATTGATTGTAATATAATATCCTATAGCAACCACTAAAGATGCTGTTACCCATGCAATAGGGCCTGCGTAAAATACGCTATAATAGCTTATAATCTTTGCTAAATATATTGCAGAAAAAGCTCTCACTAACAATTCACCAATGGATGATAAAACAGGAATCGTAACGCGGCCCATTCCTTGAAGAGCATTTCTGTATATAAATATTTGTCCTAAGAAAAAATAAAAAAGTGAACTTACAAACAAGTATGAATGTGCTAAATTTACAATATGATTATTACCGGCTCCAACAAATATTCTAACAATATTTGCACCCCAAAAGTGCATTATAAATGCCATAAAAAGGCTTAAGCCTATATTAATTAATGATGCTCTCTTTACACCGGTTCTAATTCTTGAATAATATCCTGCTCCAAAGTTTTGTGCAACAAAAGTTGAAAGTGCAACACCGAACGTAACCATTGGCAAGACTGCAATTTGTTCAATTCTGAGTGAAGCTGTAAATGAAGCTATAACATCAGGTCCAAAAGAATTACATACTGCTTGAATAATTAAAATTCCTGCTCCTATTAAAAAAAATTGCGCTGCCATAGGTAAACCGACCTTTAAATGTTCCAATGCAAAACTTAAATCAAGTTTTGAAAAAATCCAATCAGATTTTTTTAAATGTAATATAGGGAATTTGTATTTTACGTATAAAATACACAATAAACCTGAAATTCCTTGAGACATAATTAAAGCAACTGCTGAGCCGGGAACTCCCCAACCTAATTTCAGTATAAAAAATAGTGCCAAAATAATATTTACTATTGATGCAATTATCAAACAATATAATGGTGTTAAACTATCGCCAAGAGCTCTGATTATTGAAGCAAGCAGATTATAAAAATTGGTAATAACCAAGCCTAATATGGCAATAAACATATAAAGATAAGCATTTTGATATATTTCTTCAGGAACATTCATCCACGATAAAATATCATTTAACAAGTAAGTGCATACAATTATAAATATTAAAGTAAATAAATTACTTAAAATAGTTGATATCACAACCGAACGTCTTACGCCCTTATAATCTTTTGCTCCAAATCTTTGTCCTGTCAGAATACTAAAACCATTAGTTAAACCAACTATTATAAAAACAATAAGAAAGAACAAAGGAGATACCGCTCCTACAGCTGCAAGGGCATTCATACCTAAGGTTCTCCCTACAATAATAATATCTGCAATATTATAAAACTGTTGAAAAATATTTCCGATAAGTAATGGTATCGAAAACATAAACATCAACTTTACAGGCTCTCCGTGTGTAAGATCTTTTATCATGATTTATATTATAATTAAAAAGTAATGAGGTTAATAGGTTAACAAGGAGTATTTATATGAACAATAAATTTTTAGGTTTAGATATTGAAGGGAATGAAATAGAAACTACATTAGACGAATTTAAAGGTAAAAAAGTTGTTCTTTATTTTTATCCCAAAGATAATACATCAGGATGCACACAAGAAGCTTGCGATTTCAGAGATAATATAAATAGACTTACTACAAAAGCAACAGTTATAGGTGTTAGTCCGGATTCAATAAAAAGTCACAAAAAATTTAAAGAAAACCACAATTTGAACTTTCTTCTTTTATCTGATCCGGAGCATAAACTTGCAGAACAATTTGAAGTATGGAAAGAAAAATCGATGTACGGCAGAAAATATATGGGTATAGAACGTTCAACATTTATAATCGATGAAAACGGAATTATAGCTAAAGAGTGGCGAAAAGTTAAAGTAAAAGGACACGTTGATGAAATTTTGGAATATTTAAAATAAAATTTAACTATTATGAAACGCTCTCAAAATATAATTATCTTGAGAGCGTTCTTATATATATTTATATATTATTAATTAGCATAACAAGAAGCAGATAAATTTGTTCTTAATTTGTTTAATGCTCTTGATTCGGTTTGTCTTATACATTCTTTAGTTACACCAAATAACTTGCCGATGTCTTCCAATGTAGTTTTTGCAAAATTTTCCAAGCCAAATCTCATTTTTATAACTGTTTGTTCACGTTCTTTCAAAACAGAAATTACTTTGTTTAGGTCTTTTTTTAATTCTTCGTATTCAATATTTTCTTCAACAGTAGTTTTATCATCAGCTACAATTTCTGCAACAGATAGTTCACTTCCGTCTTTTCCGTCAAAACTGCCTTCTATTGAAACAGTTGTATTATATGCAGATAAAAAAGTATCAATTTTTTCAGGCTCTATATTCATTTTTTCAGCAACTTCTTTATTTGAAACTTGAGTGTTGTATTCTCTTTCCATTTCTGCTTTAACTTTAGAAAATTTAGATAATGTTTCTTGTATGTATACAGGAATTTTCATACAGTGAGATTGCTCTGAAATTGCCTTGAACATTGCTTGTTTAACCCACCAAGTTGCATAAGTTGAAAATCTGTATCCTAAATTTGGATTAAATTTTTCAACTGCAACGATTAATCCTAAGTTCCCTTCCTGAATCAAATCTACTAAAGGTAATTTTGAAACATGAATTGCTTTTCTTGCAACTGTCAAAACTAACTTTAAATTAGATTGAACTAAAATTTTCTTAGCTTCTCTGTCTCCGTTTTTTGCTCTAAGTGCAATGTTTTTTTCTTCATCAGCATTAAGATTGGGATAGCTGTTTGCTTTTCTAACATAAGAAGCAAATTCATCTGATACGTGTGATGCACTAGCCGGATTTGTAACATTTGCTGAAAAATTTGAGGTTTGTTCTTTCATACTTTAAAACTCCTATGAATAAACTTTTCGGGGGTAAATACAGGGGGTAAATACAGGGGGTAAATACAGGGGGTAAATACAGGGGGTAAATACAAGGGGTAAATATCATTAAACTCTACATATATCCACCGTATTTGGTGATAAGGATTTGGGATAGACGAAACACATAACAAATAATCCTTATATACTTATGATATATCATCAATATATAAAATGCAATATATTTGTTAAGATATGTTACAAAAATGCCCTCTTTTTTACATTATTGTTACAAATCTTAATAAATTAATAAAAAAAAGCAATTTCTGCAACCCAAAATACTTTATATACATGTAAGGTTACAAAAGGTTAGTTTTAAAGTTAGGTAGGTTTACTATGTTAATGATGTTCTGGCAAGTCCAGAGATTAACACGTGAAATAAATGACTTGGAACGACGAGCGATGCAAGTCCGAACAAGGTTGACGCATTACCAAACTTATGCAGGTAGGCTTGGTGGCAATCAATCATTGTTTGCAGGAAATATTGCAGGACTATCCGCAGAACTCGTGCCTCGAGCAGCTATGTTTGCTCAATTCTCGGAACAAGCAAGTTCTATGAATGCTATGCAGCAGCTGCAAATGATGAAAGCCAGCGGAATGGTTCCGTGGTTGAATAACCCAATGATGCAATATAACTATGAAATTAGTGCATTTGCACAATTTAAACAGCAATCTATGCAAGCTCTGAAACAACGTGAAATTGATGCAATGAACGAAATAGAAAAAGAAATTCAACTTGAATTGAACGCAATTGAAGTTCAAATAAAGGAGAAAACAGCAATGAAAGAATCCTGTGAAAAACGTATGCAGCAACGCATAGAAGACTTTGTTCCTAAATTCGGACTTGGATGATGTTAGGAATTAAATAAAATTTACTCTAAAAACGATTAGTGTGTAAAATGTGAAGTGTATACCTATTAACTTAAATTCCCGCCTCTTAAACAAGAGGCTTTTTATTTGCTGATTATTTTAAGGTTACCTGCTTTAAAAAATTCTATTTTGAAATCCAATACTTTACAAGATAATACCCCCTCATCAGTCCTTCAGACATCTTCTCCCCGAGGGAGAAGTAGACTCCTACCTTTACCCCTTTACCCCACTAAGCAAGTTTCTGCAATCGCTTTGTAGTTAATCTGGCAAAACCGGATTGACAAATGGTAAAAAATGATAAATAATAATAGAAGCAGGGTGGCACTTGCTTAAGGTGCCGTATAATCCCCGCTATGAGACTTTAAATGCTATTGCTACAATTGCTATTGCTAGCAGTAGCATTATTACTTTGTCAATCATAGCAACTACCTCCTTTCATCAGTTTTGGTCCAATTGTAGATTGTAGCTGATGAGTTAAGTAGCGGTTTTCTACCTTTACCCTGCTTAAACAATATTATAATATATTTTCAAATTTGTCTACTTTTTTAAATAAAAAGTGCAAATTCTTCAACAAGCCGCCACAACACTTTTTGCAACTGCAAACCAATCTCCAAATATCGGGCTAAAGCTGATTTACCCTTTACCCTTTACCCCTTTACTCCTTTTAATCCTTTAAGTAATGCATCATCATTTGCGTGTTCAGCAAGCGGTGAAGGTACAAACAAATCCAGATATCTTCTTATAGCATACTGGTCTGTCATACCGGAAATGTAGTCTGTAACTACTTGTGGAATATCTTCTTTATTATAATAAGCTTGTAACATGTCAGTATAATACTCATATAATGATTTGATAATATTCCTTGCTTTTTTCTCTTCCGCTTTTGCTACAGGATCGAGGTAAACGTTATCAAACATCCATGTTCTCAGCTTAGTTACGTAAAACCAACCTTCTTCTGTCATTTCTACTTTTGGTTTATTTTTGGAATTTGTAATAACGTCTGTAATCATTTTGCCAAGTCTTGTAGATTGATCTGACGTAAAATATTTTACACAATCTTTGGGCAAATCACTTTCTGATATAATTCCTGCTCGAATGGAGTCTTCTATATCATGATTTATATAAGCAATTTTATCTGCGTACTGAACAATCTGTGCTTCAGGTGTTTTGGGTTTGTAGCCCCAAGTATGAGTAAGAATACCATCTACAGTTTCTTTACAAAGATTCATATCTTCCAGTACTTCTACCACTCTGACGGATTGTAAGTTATGATGAAAACCGTTTGGAAGAAGTGAATCTAACGTTCCTTCGCCGCAATGACCAAAAGCAGTATGTCCTAAATCGTGACCTAAAGAAATAGCTTCAACTAAATCTTCATTGAGTCTTAGTGCACGTGCCATTGTACGTCCGATTTGTGAGACTTCGAGAGTGTGTGTAAGCCTTGTTCTAAAGTGGTCGTTATACGGAGATAAAAAAACTTGCGTTTTGTGTTTTAGTCTCCTGAAAGATTTTGAATGTAAAATTTTATCTCTGTCGCGTTGAAATTCGGTTCTTATTTCAAACTTATCTTCTCTTGGATGTTTTCTACCTTTAGACTCTTTGCATTTTGTTGCATATGGGCTTAATAGTTCATATTCTCTATCTTCCAATTGCTCTTTAATGCTTTTTAATTCAGTACTCATACTTGAATTATACATAATATTGCGTGTTTGTAACTACCTCAAATGTATTAAATTGTAGTGTTGTTTAAGCATATGTAGGAATAAATGTGTGTAAAAGAAGAGAAAAATGTGAGATATGAGAAAAATTTTCCTTAGTTTTAGATGGTTATGATTGGTATTAACAGGATTTATTTTTCTTGTTTAATGTCTAAAGGATAGGTAACAATACTTGTGTTATCATTTTTCTTTTCTAATTTTGTACATATTTCGCATATAGAAAGGCCGTCTTTCATTAATTTATATGCCAAAATATTAGGGTTATCTGTTTTAAATAAAGAACACGTTAAAATATCATTCAGAAAAGATTCTTGATTAAACCTTATACTCAATTGTTTTAATTTATGTGTTTTTTTATATTCCTCAGGAATTGTCATTTCTGCTATATTTATATAGCTTTTGTTATTAACGTGATTATTAAAATCAAGGTCAGACAAATTCATTTTATGTTCTATTTCCGCTATTTTTTCTTTTATTTCCGGTAAAACAAATTTTTTGTGTTCACCTAATGTAAGTTCACTACATATCTCAAATCTATTAGATACTTCATCTGTTTTTACCGGTCTTTTTGAGCCTGAATCTATCAAAAACCAGCAAGCGTTACCTTTTGCAAAAACATTATCTTTATAATAAATATTATAATCAGTATAAATTTTTAACTTAGTTAATTCTGAAATCCAAATTTCTACTTTAATTTCTTCTGACCAGAAAGGAAAACTATCAACAATTTCAATATTAAATTCACCGACCACCCAATATAAATTCTTGCTGAATAAATCATATGCAGCCATTTTTTTTGTAGCGGTATATCTTGCAAATGCATCTTGCAAATACATAATAGCCGATATCGGCCTCAGTCTGTATTCAACTAAATCCATATTATCAAGAATAACGTTGTATGATTTTTTATATTTTTGCATAATTTAGTATATAAAGATTCCTTAAAACTCTTCTTCAGACATAATAACATAAAAGTGCAAAGTATTTGTGCTATATTTACAATTGGAGGAAATAGTGGATAATATTTTAAAAAAAATTTTGAATTTTATGCAGGGATTTGCAATACTAATGTTTTTTTATTGTGTTAGTATGATTTTTGTAAAAATTCTGCATTTTGCTTTCTCTCCGGCTATTTTGGGATTAGTATTATTTGCACTTGCCTTAATTTTTGGAATTATAAAAGAAGAATGGATAAAGAATACTTGTAATTTTTTTATCGATAATATGGCAATGTTTTTAGTACCTTTTATTGCTGGTTTATTAGTTTATAAATCCGTGTTAGCTCAAAATTGGCTTGTAATATTTCTTGTAATATTTATAGCTACAACCGCTACAATTGTTTTTACAGGACTTTTTGTAGAATGGGGATTAAAATTTCTACGACTTTATAAAATTAAAAAATCGGGAGGAAAGCATGATTAATCCTTTTGGTTTTATAATTACAGTCTTGTATTTTAAAATAGCTCAAAAATTAAAAAAACTTCCAATATTAAAAAATTTGCCACCGATTTTGACAGCCGGTATTTTATTAATTTTAACTTTAGAACTATTTGATATAGACTACAAAACTTATAATGAAAGTGCTTCTTATATTACTTTATTACTGATACCTGCAACAATCTCATTAGGTTATCCTATATACAAAAATACAAAACTTTTGAAAAAGAACAAAAGAATTATCTATTGTGCGTTTTTTGTTGCAGTATTTGTTGCAGTAATAAGTACTTATATTATTGCAAAATTTTGTCATACAAACTTAAATATTATAGAATCAATGCTTCCAAAATCTGTAACGGCGCCAATTGCGGTTGAAATCTCAAAAAGCATAGGTGCAATTCCTGAACTAACTGCTTGTGTTGTAGTATTAACAGGAGTATTTGGTGCGTTATTCGGGCACAAGATATTAGCACTTTGTAAAGTGAAAAACGATATTGCTATCGGATTATCAATGGGAGCATCAAGCCACGTCATAGGAACTTCAAGATGTGTAGAAATTGGCAAATCAAAACAAGTTGTTATGGCATCCGTTGCTTTTGTACTTGTTGCATTGATAACTACTTTAATGATTCCTTTGTTTCTATTGTTTTTGAATCTTGATTAAATCAATGAAATCAATGAAATAATTGAAACTTATTGTAATTTAATATACAGAACAAGATTAAATTATCTGTGAGATTGAGATAGGAATAATTTTGTTCTGTATGCTTTATTTATTACTCAATAAAAAGAATTAAGAAACATATAGAAATTTTTCTTCAAAAATTTGTCAAAAGTTAAAAAAATTCCCCCTAAAAATGCATCATAATAAAATATTGAAGTGGTTTATCCAAGTTTTCTTTTAAATGTTCTGCTTGCAAGGGTTAGTGTTATCAAAGCTATTATAAGTAGTGGAATTATGTTTACAACTACATCGCTTATTCCCATACCTTTTAATATTATTCCGCGTGATAAAACCATAAAGAACCTTACAGGATTTAAGTATGTTAAATACTGCAAACAAAGCGGCATATCTTCAATTGGTGAAATAAACCCGGAAAGTAGTACTGCAGGCATCATAAATGTCATAACAGATAAAATTGCCTGTTGCTGCGTATTACAAATTGATGAAATATAAAGTCCGACGCCAACTATCGCTAAAAGCGATATCAATATTGAAATAAGAAATAAAAATATCGAACCTACAAAAGGAACATGAAAAAATACAATGACAATTCCAATCATAACCATT
>CADBTL010000032.1 GCA_902797575.1 uncultured bacterium | reverse complement strand
TTTACCCCCTTTTTCAACAGGCGGAGTAACTTGACGAAGCTCCGTCACCCTTCATTTACCCCCCTTCATTTTCCCCCCCCCTCATTTACCCCTCATTTACGAACACAATTCACTCACATCATATCCGGCAAACTTTTTAATATAACTTTCTACAGAAGTCCCAAACGCATCTTTTTCGCAGAGTTTTCCATTTGATTTCAAGTATTTAATAACAGAGCCTGCGCCTTTAAGGTGCGCACCTGCAAGGAGTCCTGAGGGAGTAATCATATACCCGTTAATTACTTTTCCAACATATTTATCAGCACCGACTGCTTTTAAGTATCCCCATTGTCTCCGTTTAAAAATAATTTGAGCATTCTCTTGAGCTTGCGGATTATTCAAAAAATCCTGAATAGATTTTACACCGTCTTTTCCCGTAAAACAACCACTCCAATCATTATTCAAAGGTTTACTAATTCCTTTTTTATAATAACCTGAGTCAATAAGCGCAGCTTCACCCATTTGATATTTTCCGGCATAGCCGTATTTATTTAATATATTGTATCGTTTTCCGGATTCACGAGCGCCTAAGTCGTCTAAAAAATTTTGTAATGATTTCATTTATCCTCCACCAGTTCTCTTATAGAACCGTCTTTTGATTTTGTAACCGTTTTTTTATCTTTGAACTTTTTTCCGTTTTTTTCTAAGATTTTGTAATCATTAGGAAACTTATCCTTAAGCTCTTGTGCGGTTTCATCAGGGAGAATAAATTCGTGCCCTGTGACTAAATACTTTATTTTATACATAATTAAATCCTTTCTTAGTTGACAAAAATTAATATATTTACTAATATTATTCGTATGAAAAAACTATTTTTTACTTTATTAATAACTATTTTAATGACACCTTCTTGTTTTGCATATAGTGAAGATTCAGAACTTCAAGCATGCATGAAAAACGGTAACTACACAACAGCAACTATGATGCAATGCACATACAACAGAGGTAATTTTTACAAAAATCTAAGTAAGATGCAGATTAAAAAACTTAAAAACAAGTTGTCACCTGCAGAATATGAAAAACTTATTCAAAATCAAAATCTGTTTGAACTTTATGCTAAAAGTCTTGATGCAGGTGCTTTAGAAATTTTATCCTCAACAATGGGTAGTATTTACCCAACAATGGCATCGGGGATTTATTACCAAACGTATTATGATAATACCAAAATTTTAGATATGTTATTATCAAAACAAAAATTTAATGATGAATTGTTAAACCAAATACCAATTTCTAAAATGTCTTCAACAATTGATAAAAAACTTGCTTTACTAAAAAATAATCTTACACCAACGGAAAATAATATGAAGTTCAATTATAAAAAAGCTTATATATACAATGCTGAATATAACCGTTATACGGATATTGAAAAGAGTCAAAAAGCTTGGGTTAATTATTTTAATGATACAAAATCTAATATTATACCTATGCTTAAAGATTATCCTGATATACAAAATTATATACAAAGAATGTTATATGAAGATAGAATTTCTGTTTTAAGTACAATAAATGCTCCCTTTGATGATATGTAACAATTTGCAAGCGAGGGTTGGAAAAAATTCCAACCCGCCTGCAAACCGTTTAACTTATTCTTCTACAGGTCTTACACCCGCCCATTTTGCAACGGCATATATAGTTCCTGCGAATCCGGAAGCAAAATCCAAATCAATAGATTCATCAGATTTTTGGAATCTTGATAAATCTTGAAGCTGGATTGCGGAAACACCTTTTGCAAGTTCAATCACAATATCGCCAAGCATAGAATTCGGATAAGCGTCTCCTGCTTTCACTGTTAATAGTGAAGATGCGTTTGCGGTATTATCAATAACTATAAAAAGTGAGTTATTTTTGTTAGAAAAAGCGTTTCTGATTGTAATTCCGTTTGCAACGGTAACTGTTTTTTGTGTAATTGCAATATTTGCAACTGATTCTGAGTGGTCTAATACAGGGTATTGAACGTCAATAATATCTCTTGTCATTTTTTAGTCCTTTCTTTTTTTGGGTGATTCAGTTTGTAATTATGATAATGCCAAAGGTGCGCTAACTTTTACCGTACCTAAGAAATCAGCTCTCGGAGCGCCTACACCGTACAAGCCATAACCCTTATAGCAAGTATTAAAGTTCTTTTCAGGTACGTAATAAGTTGTGTTCAGGTTAGAAGAGATTCCGCCTGCAAGAGTTTTACCTCTCACACCAAACAAAGGATAGAAAACATTAGTTTCCGGAGAAGCGATATTATTAGAAACAAGAATCTCCCAACCGCACAAATGTCCGATGTATCCTTTGCGAACTTCATCTGCGCCTTTTTCAGTATATTTAAGGTCATCTAATTTACCTAAGTAGAATTGATATTCAGGAGGAATTACGCAAATCATATTTCCGTCAATCCAGTTTGTATGACCTTTACCGTCACCACGTTGGAATTTAGCCTGCATGTATGCAAAAATATCTTTTGCAACTTGGGGAGTAAGCGTAATTGCGCTGCCGCTGTTGTCAAGATAGTGACCTGCTCTTGTATACAAGTTAGCATAGGCTGAATCAACAGATGCAGCAAATTGCTTAATAGCGTCACCTGTGTATTCTCTTGCAACTTCTATTTGGTCTTTAGAATCCGCACCGGCGTTTTCAAGCATTTTTTCTTCCATTTCGGAAAGCTCAAAATGAAAAGCCTTTCCTCTGTCCATCTTTACTTTGCAAGTTGAGATTGTCGCAGTTTCGGCTGTCGGCAAATCACCTCCGTCATAATCAAACAGAGTTACCATGCCGGGCATGGTGACGTTAACTTCATCACCTTTTTGAACGTTATCTTTTTGTTCGCTGTGAGCTAATTGTCCTATAACAAGTTCATTGTAGAAGTGTTTGTCAAAAGCTTTTGTAAAAGCGTTAACAATCATTTGTTTTGTAGTTGTCATGTTAAAGTTCCTTTCTTTTTTTAGATAATAACTATTTCTACCAACGGGAGAGGGTAGGGGTAAATGAGGTAAATAATACCTTCCCCAATCGGGGAAGAAAATCAACTCTCATTTACCCCTTTACCCCCTTTTACAACAGGCGGAGCAGCTTGACTAGGCTCTGTCATCCCTCATTTACCCCCCCCTTTAAATCAATTTATCAAGCATTTCGTCTAATTCTTTAGGACTCATTTGCTGAATACTTTTTCTTACAGGTGTATTAACGGTTTTATCATTTTTGTCAAATCTCATACCGCTAATTGCTTGTTGAGTTTCAGCGTTTGCAGACTTTGATTTTTCATACGCAAATATTCTTGAAGAAGCATAGCTTTCGACAAGATTTACAAGCCTGTCTACATCAAGATCGGTTCCGAATGCTTTGAACGCTTCAAAATAAATTTGTTTAAACGAAGGATCAGAAAAATATTCAGAATATTTTTTTGCGGTTTCCTGAATTTCTTTTCTGTTTGCATAAATGCTTTCAAGAGCTTTGAAAGTAGCATTATTTGCGTTCATAGATGCAACTTTTTCTCTGAGCATTCCAAGCTCGGATGACTGATTGCCTTGAAGTTTTTCAAGCTGTTTGTAAGCTTCCGATAAATCATCTGCAGTTTTAAATTTGCCTAAGATAAGATTAGAAGAATCATTTGATTTACCTTCAATCTCTTTCAGACTTTGTGCAGTATTCTGTTGTAATTCAGAGGGAGCAGAGTTATCGCTTGCGTTGTGCGGCTCTGTTTGAATTACGTTAGAATCTTGTAATAATTGATTTTCCATAATAATTCCTTTCTTTTTGTAAATAATTTAAAATTTGCTAGCAAAAATTTTTTTTACGTGTTTTGTGTAAAATGTGAACATATAAATTGGAGATAAAAATGCAAGTACAAACAAATAATATGAATGACATTTCATTTGGATGTAAACTTTCACTCAGAAAAAAAATAGTTTTTAATCCTGATACCATAAACAGCATGGCTGATATTCTCAAGATAGAGCGTCGAGATTTATACAAGCATACAAGAGAGATGAATCTCAATCAGTTTGATTTTTTTCGAACTATGACAAATAAATACAACGGTATGTATTATGGTTCAGAATCTAAAGAAGCTCCTGAAACTTTATTTAAAATAATGGATTACGTTGGTGAACCAACAAAAATACATCATAAAATTTTGGAAAGTGTAACTGCACCTTTTGAAGACATTTTGACCATTTTGAAATCTGTAAAGGATAAAAAAGAAGCAGATTTTGCAGCAAGGTTTAAAAAAGACGTCATAAAAACTAATGAGTATGCACAATGTATTTTAACTGATATTTTTACCTCTCCGTATAAGGATGAGTACATAAAAAATATCGGTAAATATAAGTCATATTTGCGTCTTAATAAGGATAAAGTTGATGCGGTAAAAGAATTAGATAAAATGATTGCGGAAAATACATTTAATCCGGCTCAGTATGATAAAGAATTTGTGTTGTCAGGAGTTGATAAACAGCCCTATGTGAATTTAATTATATCTAATGAGAATTTAGATACTTATTATTCTAAAGAAGGGGTGAATTTTGTCAGACAATTAGGCAGTTTGTATCATGCAACTGCAGATTTTTCGGAAAAAGATGCTGCAAATATTTTAGAAATGTATAAAACTTGCAACAGTAATAATATAGAAACAAGAACCTATATACTTGATAAGTTTAAACATTCAGCATTTAATTCCGGTAAATACAGTGATGAAATTAAAGCCATGAAATCAATATTCGAAAAAATTGACAGCAACGAATATACTCAAAGATTTATAGACGAATATTTAAAAGAGGCAAAAGACATAAAATCACTAAGAGAACTGAACGAGATATTAGAAAACGTTCCTCCTCAAAAAGGATATATTTTCCATAAAAATTTGGTAAGAATTATAAACATTACAAAACCAGGGGAAGAACGAAATAGAGCATTAAAAGAAGAATTAGATAACTTATCTTTTGAAACTGAAATCTCAAGATATCAGGAAAGAAGAAAAAAAGACGCAATAAAATACGGTTTTGCTGAAAAAGAAAGCTTTTTTAGTAAACTGTATACAAGACTTGAAAATACGGTGAATAAAATAAGATACTCATTATCTTCCAAAAAGGAAGACGCAAAAGAGGCTGTTCAAGATACTATTCCACAGGTAAATTCAGAAAAAGCAGAAACCGTTATAAGCACAAAAGCAGCTGAAATAGTTAAACCGGTTGAAAATGTTGTGATAGAAACAAATCCGAAAGAATCTGAATTCATTCAAGTACCTAAATTTGAGCATGAACTTGCAAAACCGACTGAAGAAGAATCAGGAATTAAGCTTGTAAATACTATAATGACGAAAGCTCAGAAGAAGAAAATTGAAGTCCAAAATAGCGTAAAAGAATATATTCATAAAACATTACATCCTAATATTGTTGCTGAACAAGAACGTATATACGCTAATAAAGCAACAAAAATGCGCTTAGACATGCTCCCTGAGATTTTAAGTTCTATAAAAGACACTCGTGCCGCAGATAAAGCTGTCGGTATAAAAAAAGCTAATGTTTCCAACAGTGACGCAGTTGATTTGTATACAAGAATTAACGGATATAACAGAAAGCTTGTTAATTATATGTTGAAACAGCGTAATACTGACGGAACAAGAATGTTTACAGTTCCTGATATTATGCAAACGCTTGGAAGAGCAAACAGAAAAGTTATATTAGGAAAAATGAAACAAAAAGAAGAAAAAGCATACTATGAACACTTATATCAAGCAAAATTGGAGCAGTACGGAAAATTAAGAACTCCTAAAAAACAAAGTTCGAAGAAAATCACAAAATAATTTGATAAAGAGCATGCAGGAAAAGTCGCAAATTAAGATTTTTCTTGTATACTCATAGTGTTACGGTAAAACTACTTTGTCACCGATTAATACTGTTCCTTTCGGATAAGTTTTAAATTTGCATTCGCCATATTTATGAGTGCATTCTTCCTTAATCTCGTCAAGTGTCTTTCCGGTGTTGCAAAGCGTAAATACATACTTGTATCCGTTAGGCAAGGTTAAGACTACCACTTTTTCATAGTCTTCCGATGATTTTACGTGAACAATTTCGCTTTTCATAAGTGCATCCAATAACTCATGCGGAGTCGGGAACGTTGTTTTCTCGTGCTTGTCAAATATCAATTTTTTTGCACGTGAAAAATCAATCTCCTTGTCATACAAATATCCGACGAGGTAAGTCCTCACATCTTCTATTACGGTTTCAATGCTTCCGGAACGATATATCGGAAAAGTTTGCGCAATATCAAATAAAAATTCGCTTATTTTTTGTTTCATAATATACTCCTTTTTTTAACTGGCTAATGTGGTTGGCTCCGTCATCCCTCATTTACCCCTTTACCCCCCCCCTCATCTGTCCTTACGGACATCTTCTACCCAATGGGAGAAGTAGGGTTCTCTACTATATTCCAAGTTTTTCTTTAATTTTTTCCAACTCGGTTTTCTTTGTCTCAAACTCACCATTCATAACACGTTCAAAGTTGTTGTTCTTAAGCAGCCAACTGGCAGCGGGAGTAAAATTTATATCCGCAAATTCGATATTTTTGAGACGTTTTAGCGCAATTGGTATAATCGTTTGAAAATCTTTATTTTCAGATGCCAGTTCTGTTAAACGTTTGCAGTCACTGTAAGACAGAAACGGCTTTTTAGAGAATATTTTTTCATATTCGGAAATAAAAAAAGATTTAGTTGGATTTAAGAAAATGTCATTTTCTTTTTTTTGTGTTTGAATATTTTTTTCTTTTTCTTTTTCTTTTAAATTAACATTTACATTTTCATTTACATTTACATTTTCATTTACATTAGGGGTTTCTTGCAAAAACCCCATAGGGGTTTTTTCTGCAATGGATTTTTTCTTAGGTCGACCGCCTTTTTTTCCATATTCTGCGCCTTTTTTCCCATCTTCATAACGCTTTGTATTAGCTAATATTTGAGGTTTTATTAACGCAAAAAGTCGTTTGCATTCTCCTGTGCAATCATCGTTGTCTTCTTCTTCCAATGCTAATTTAGCGATAGAATCGTACATTTTTAATCGTTTTCTTGAATCCAAACCTGCAATTGCTTCATAAAAACTTCTATAAAAAATAAAACTTTCTTTCATTTTTATTTTCCTTTCTTTTTAATGGGAATAAATTGTTTTAAAACAATAATATTTCTTCTGCTGACGAAAGCGAGTTAACTCTTCTCTTGTATCCGGATTTAATGAATTGTTTGGAATTTGACCTATATTATCTAAACTTTCCACTTCCAATTCTTCATTTTCAATTGGGTTTTTAT
>CADBTL010000031.1 GCA_902797575.1 uncultured bacterium | reverse complement strand
GATAATATTAAGAGAACTTTCAAAATATTCTCTTAAATATAGATGTAAGATAAGATTAATCCCTTTTCCTTTTTTTAACAGGCGGAGTAGCTCTTTACAACTCCGTCATTATTCTTTTACCCCCTTTAACAGGCGGAGTAGCTCTTTACAACTCCGTCATTATTCTTTTATAATATGCAGAGTAATCGGGTGCTGATCTGTCATATCTTATAGAGTGAATAACTTAAGCCTTTTATTAGTATAAATATAAAATTTGTTTATATACACTTTACTTCAAACTATATTTATAGTAATAATATTAATACTGAGGTGCATAATATATAAATACATTATCCCTCTAGTCTACTAAGAAAGCGAAATATAAATTTTTGACTAATCAAAATATCAAACTGGCGAAATTTGCAGGTTTCTGTTACGGTGTTAAACGTGCCGTTGAAACAGCAAAAAAATTAAAGCAAGATAACCCTGACAAAAATATATACATATTGGGTGAACTAATTCACAATACAGATGTTATTAATGAATTGGAGCAGCTTGGAATTAAGACAATATATGAAGTGCCGGCTCATGGAGAAGGAATTTGTATAATCAGATCTCATGGTGAGTCTCCTGAAGTTTTTGAAAAAATTAAAAAAGCTGGTTTTGAGCTTGTGGATTTAACTTGTCCGGATGTAAAAAAAGTTCAGCAAAAAGCGATTGAACTGGCTCAAAATGATTATTTTGTTGTAATAGTCGGCAAACCGAATCATCCCGAAGTTATGGCAATAAAGGCAAACGCTGATTTGTATTCCGATAATGTAGTTGTCGCGACTTCTATTCAGGAATTAGAGCCTTATGAAGAAAAAATAAAAGCACACAAAAAAGTAGGCGTAGTCGTTCAAACGACGCAAATGGTTTCTTCTCTGAATCTTGTAGTTAATTATCTTAATACCATTGCCAAAGAAGTCTTAATACATAATACAATTTGTCAATCTACTGCTATGAGACAAAAAGAAGCAAGGGAATTGGCATCTGAAAGCGATTTGATGGTCGTAGTAGGTTCTAAAAAAAGTGCAAACACGACGCATCTTGCAGAAATTCTTAAAAACTGCACAAAGACAATTCATATAGAAAATGATAGCGAATTAGAAAAAGATATATATATTAATGCAAATAATATCGGAATAACAGCAGGAGCATCTACTCCACAAGTTATTATTGATAAAGTTATAAACAAAATAAAAGGAGGAATATAATTATGACAACACAAGTTCTTGACGAATTTGAACAATTATTGGAAGAAAGCTTTGCTAAAGCTAACACAGTAGCTGACATTGTTGAAGGTACTGTAATCAAAAAAGAATCTGATGGATATTTAGTAAGCGTAAAAGGTGCTAAAATGGAAGCATTTTTACCTAACAAGGAATTATCTGACGGCGAAGAATTAGAAGTTGGTGACATAAGAGAATTTTATGTACTTAAAGAAGAAAACAACGAAGATTGCATGCAATTATCTCTTAAAAGAATTGCATATGCTCAAGCTTGGGCTCAACTTAATGACGCTAAAATTCAAGGTGATACTATTCTTGCAAAAGTTGTATCAACTGTTAAAGGTGGTGTATTGGTTGATATCGCGGACTTAAAAGGTTTCATTCCGTCTTCTCAACTTAGAACAGGTACTCCGTTTGAAGGTCTTGTCGATACTAAAATTGAAGTTAAGGTTCTTGAAGCAGATCCTAAGAAAAATAAACTTATTTTATCTCAAAGACAAGCAGTTGCTGAACAAAGAGATCAAGTTGTAGATAACGTTCTTTCTTCTCTTGAAGAAGGTCAAGTTGTTTCAGGAAAAGTTGTAAGAATTACTGACTTTGGTGCATTTGTTGATATAAATGGAATTGACGGCTTACTTCCTATTTCTGAAATCTCTTGGCAAAGAATTAAACACCCATCTGATGTTTTAACTTTAGGTGATACTATAGAAGTTAAAATTATTAAGATTGATAATGAATTAAAGAGAATTTCTTTATCTCTAAAAAGAATGGGTGAAAATCCATGGCAGCAAATTGAAGGTCAATTCGAAGAAGGACAAACTGTTAAAGGAACCGTTAATAAAGTAACTACATTTGGTGCATTTATTAACATTTTCCCGGGAGTTGAAGCACTTCTTCCTGTGGCTGAAATGTCTGAAGAAAATGTAAATCCGTTCAATTTATTTAAAGTTGGTGATGAAATAGATGTTCTTATTAAGAAATTTACACCAAAAGAACACAGAATTGCCTTATCTGTAAAAGATATCAATAAATAAACTACGAATATGAGCAATAAAAAAACTCAATGACTTTATCAGTCATTGAGTTTTTTATTAATTAAAATCGAATTTAGGCAGGATTATTATTTTCATCCAATATCGGATATACATAGTGTTCACCGCAATTAGGGCAAACAACTTCTTGCTGTTTCCCGTTTTCAAGTTCTGCAACCTCAAATAAAGTTTTACATCCTGATTGTGTACATCTTATTGCTAAGCTCGGTCTTATTAATTTTGCCATAATTTTCTCCTATATATATTATCTCTAAAACGGTTTAGTTTGATTAAGTTTTGCTCTCAATTCTCTAAATCTTAAAATATCTTCTTGTGATTTTGTATTTTCTCTAAACAATGCCTGAGAAGTCGGATGAACCATTAATACATAATCCATATGAATTTCCAAAAAATCATATCTTTTAGGCGGTTGATTAGAGTTCTTAGAATAAATTTCAACATTAGTAACTGCCAAAAAACGACGTTCTCTATCATTTAAAAGATCGGTAAGTTCTCTGTTTGTATCTGTATACTTAGAAACGTGAACAGTCCCTTTTATATCATGATCTGCTGTCAAAATTATCACTTCTATAGGTATTGTATCAATATTTTTAGCCATTAATTTTCCTCTCTTACTATATTCTGATTTTATAATACTTTTTTGACAATGTCTAGTATATTAAGAAATTCTTAAATAGTTTTAAAGCTGGCAACTTTTGACATTTAAGAAAAAATAATTAAACCAAATAGTGGATATCTTAGAATTTTATTAAAGTTTTCTATAATTTTATCCGACAGCATTAGAGAAAGGATAAGTTTATGTTTTCATCTATGTTACAAAATTTACTATCGTCATCAGGACAGGCTAGTGCTATGCAAAGAGCTGCCCAAATGAACGCATATATAAACAAATATAATGATCAATGGGCTCCTGTAGGTCAAAATACACAGAATACTACGCCAGTTGCTTCGCAAAATATTCAGTCATTTGACTCTGTCTTAAAGAATTCTTCTAAAGTTAAATTTGGAGACTTAATTTCAAGACCTGTAACAAGCGTTGATTCAAAAATATACTCCGTTCAAGCTGAAAATTCAGCTGCAAAATTAAGTCCGAGGGCTAAAATACAAAATTTGGTTTCTAAACTATCGAAGAAACATGGCGTAGATGAAAAACTGGTAAATGCAGTCATAAAACAAGAATCAGGATATAATCCAAATGCGAAATCAAAAGTCGGAGCATTGGGGTTAATGCAGCTTATGCCTGCTACAGCAAAGGGGCTTGGTGTAACAAATCCAATGGATCCGGAACAAAATATAGATGGCGGTGTAAGATATTTAAAATCAATGTTGGATAAATACAACGGGAATATTATACTTGCTCTTGCCGCTTATAACGCAGGACCTAATGCCGTTGATAAGTATGACGGAGTTCCGCCATATAAAGAAACACAGAATTACGTAAGATCTATTTTGGCTAATTACCTATAAACGAATTAGGTGTTAATAGGCATTTTAGTGTAGAGTAAACAAAAAATAATTGGGTTTACTATATAACTTTTTCTTTTCAAATACATTTTCAACATCGGTTTCGTAAATTCCATTTTTATTGAGAATTTTATCAATATTATATTCTTTATCGTAGTCACCAATTACTAAAGTTGAAGATTCGTCCATTTTCTTACCAAGGGTTATTGCTAATTTATCTATATCCTTTTTGGTTAAATAGTGCCAAAAATTTCTGGCCAGTAATACTGTATTATGCAAACCAATATGTTGAATATCATCCATTATGTTGCTTTGTGAAAAATGTACTTTACTCTTTAATATGTTTTTAGCAATTATATTGTTTGGAGCTTCTTGTAAAAAATAATTAAAGAAATTATTGCCTAAATAGTATTTTATTGCGTCACGCTCATATGATTCAATGGTATAATTGCTTTTTTCCGCTCTTAAAATGTGTTCCTTTTCTAAATCATAAGCTTTTATCGGTAAAAATTTTTCTGCATTATTTTTCAACATATCTATCATTTTTGATACAACAGAAAATATTTCCTCACCATCTGAACAAGCATGGGCAATAACTTCAACTTTATCTACATTTTTGTATTTGTTATATATAAATTTTACAAAATCATTAAATGGTAAATCAAACCTGAATAGACAGGTATCGCCACGATTTATTCTGCTATTGTTATATTGAATAGTATGTTTATATGCTTTAAACTGTGGATTAAAATTTGAAAAATTATTACGACTAATCATATTAAGTATAAAAATGATAAAAAAATTTTTTGCTATCTAAATCAATTAAATAAGGCAAACTCCCGCACAATATAGTGTCGGGAGCTATTGAAAGGACCTTTTATTATATAAAATATAGTTGGTTTACTTGTTTTATATCAAGTTTAAAGCAATTGACGGCATTTGATTTGCAGTAGACAACAATGTTGCTGCTGATTGCTGTAAAATTTGATACTTAATATAATCAGAGGATGCTTTTGCTACGTCTTCGTCCTTGATAGTAGAATTAGCTTCTGTTAAGTTAGATCTTTGTACATCCGTTGCATCAATTGCAGATTGTAATCTATTCATGTATGCACCAATTTTTGTACATCTCAAAGAGATATTATCAATAGCTTTATCTATTTGGTCAATAAAATCACGAGCAGATGAGTCATTTCTATATATTCCATTACACATATTTGTAATTGATATAGTATGACCGTCTTGTGATTTTAAAATTGTTGCATCACCATCTGCAGACTCAGCTTTAATTACACCATTTTCTGCCAGTGCTGCAGCTAAAGCTGTCTTGTATGAACCCGGTAAATAATAATTAGGATCATTTATATCTTCATATAAAGGTTTTCCGTTAGCATCTAATCTTCTTGCTCTGTATTCATACTTAGTTTCATCCGTACTTGATGTCAAATCTAAGTATCCCGGTCTGTTTGCATAGGTATGATCATTTGTAGATCTAAAGCCAAATATTACTGTTGATTTTGCGCTATCAAATAAGAAGGCATCCATTTTAATAACGCATCTTTTGTTTGAATATAAACCTACTTGAAGGTTGATATCACTTTGTCTTGAACCATCTAAAAGATATGTATCGTTAAAATCTGTAATTTGGCATAAACGGTTAATTTCGTCCATTCTTTGAACAACTTCCAAATTCAAAGCATTTAAAGATGCTGAACCATAAGTACCGTTTGCTGCCTGCATGGTTAAATCTCGAATTCTTTGTAAGTAATCACCGATAATGTCAAGAACTCCTTCTTGAGTTGTTAACATGTCTAAACCCATCTGTGAGTTCATTTCAATAATGTCGTAACCGCTAATTTTAGCTTCCATTCCTGCAGATACTGCATAACCGGCTGCATCATCTTTTGCAGAATTAATGCGAAAACCTGTAGATAAGCGTTCCATTGCCGTATTCATACCACGTGTTGCTTGTGTTAGGTACTTTTGACAGGTCAATGACGACAAATTTGTGTTAATTGTAATTGCTGCTGTCGATGTCATAATAAATTTCCTTTCAATAAATTTATAATTTGCCTTTCATTTTTCTTATCGACAAAAAGTTATAGAACTTTACAACTTTAGTTGCAGAATCCTCTATTTAGATGAGACATGCAGCTAAAATGCTTTCTATTGAAGGACTTTAATTTATCGACTTTTTATTATTTACATTGATAATACATAAATTATTACAGCACTAATCAATAATATGCTTAGGACAAATGCAAATCCTACACTTATTAAAGGGTTAAATTCTAAGTTTTTATCGTCTTCACTCACATGCTTTATAATATCTTTTGTAAAATCAGACTTAGTCTCAGATGCGGTTTTTCTGAATGAGTCATGCATTAGCTTCCGTATGTTGTAAGCATCCTCTAACTCTTTTCGTGCTTTTTTATTATATATAGTATATTTTCTCATTTTTACACTATCCTCCTCAGGTAGTTCATTATCCAGATATGAAGATAAATTGTCTTTGAAATACTGATATTGCTTTGATGGATGTATGTTTGTAGAATAAGATTCTTCGTGAACACACGTATTTCTGACACTTCTCATATCTTTAAATAAAGAACTTAGTATGTTAAATTTAGTCTTACATGCGGGGCATTCCTGTAAATGTTCTTCTACTTTTCTTTTTAATGTATCAGATAAATCCCCGTCAAGGTAAAAAGAAATTAATACATCCATTTGTAAGCAAGTTATTTCCATCTTATCTCCCTTATAAAAACTCTTTTAATTGCTCTTGTAGTTTGATTCTTGCTCGTGCAATACGAGACTTTACCGTACCGATTGTTGTTTTTGTCAGTCTGGAAATGTCATCATAACTCAGACCTTCATATTCTCTTAGTAAAATGGCAATTCTCAAATTTTGAGGTAAATCCAAAATTGCAATTCTTACAATCTTATCCATTTCGGAATATAAGCATTTTTCACCCGGTTCGCACCCGATTTTATCTTTCAATTCAAGCAGTTTTGTTTCGTCAAAATCTAAATTTGAATCATTTACATGTTTTCTGGCATAATCATAATATGTATTTGTGACAATGTGATTAAGCCAAGATTTAAAACAATGTACGTCTTTTAAATTATTAATACACTTTGCGGTCTTTATTAAAGCCTCTTGGGTTAAATCTGCAATATCTTGTCTTGCAGATGTCAAATACGAGAACATGGCAAATACATTTTTTTGTATTCGACGAATTAACTCTTCTAAAGCTTTTATATCTCCGTTTTGTGACAGTTTAATAATTCTATTCAGTTCCTCTCTTTTATAGTCAATACCGGGCATTAAGAGATTCTCCACTTTCTATTTTATTTTAGTAAGTGCATAAATAAATTAAATTAGCTGACTGAATATAATTGGTTTAATATGTATTAATATCCGTTTAACAATAAAAGGCTTGCCCAAATAATAATTATTCCTGACATAACACCTGCAATTGCATAATGCCAATCACCATATTCATGTGATAGAGGCAAAAGTGTATCAAAAGATATATAAATCATTATACCTACTACTGCTATAAGTAAAAATCCAATGAACGCTTCCGGTAAAAACCAATGCAATAAACCAAGACCTATAATTGCACCGATAGGTTCTGTTATTCCTGTCCAAAAAGAGTACCAAATAGCTTTCCTCTTTTTACCCGTTGCATGATAGATTGGAAGAGCTACTGCAATACCTTCGGGTATATTATGCAGAGCAATCGCAACAGCAACAGATATTCCTAATGTGATATTTTGAGAGGATACCAAAAAAGTCCCAAGCCCTTCCGGGAAATTGTGCACTGCAATAGCAATTGCAGTCAGTAATCCTGCTCTTTTTATTTTGTGCTTTCTTTTACAATGTTCATCTTCTGGTGAACAGTTTTCATCAAAATCTTCTTCTTCGACATGATCCGGAATAAACTCATCAATTAATTTTGATATAATTACACCGGCTATAAATCCCCAAAAGAGCATCCAATGATATTTTACCGGATAGTATAATTTTAGCATGTTTTCTGCAGTGCTTAGTATTTCAGTAAATGATACAAATATCATTACACCTGCTGAAAAGCCTAAACCTAATGATAATACTTTGAGGTTACTTTTATTTACAAAAAAAGTAACAAATCCGCCAATCACAGTTGCAAAACCTGCTAAAAATGTCATTAAAAGAGGCATCTGCCAGTGTTCTATCATTTGCTATTTATCCTCACAAGTTTAATGCTAACACGAAAATATTTTTTTTAAAATTAACGCAAAAAATTTTTTTTTTAGGGTTTTATAGTTGTAAAAGGGGAAAAAATGATAAATTATTTGCAACTGGGAAGAAATTTAATACGTTTTGCACCAAGAGTAAAAGCAAAAACTTCTACTTTTGTTTATGATGCGAAAGGTATTCATGCCTTTAAACAAAAAAGCCCTGAATTATCCGAGGCTCTTACAAATACATATAGAGGAATTAATGATCCAATTCTTGAGATTAGCGTATGCAAATCAAAACATGACATAGGTTTAATTACGGTAAAAGACGGAAAAGAGAGTTTATCACAGGATTCATTTGTGATTTATGCGGGTGAAATAGAAGATTTTTTGCCGGACACAAGCGGATGTATTAAGACATTTGAATATGATAAAGAAGGCATAATACAAATAAGTAAACAAAATTCGTTGCTAAAGAAACTTATTCCTGAATTTATAAAAGGCATTGCTAAGCCTAAGTTAAAATTAACTATTGCTGATAAAAATAAGTATTCTCTTTGTAAAATTGACTTAAAAAACGGCAATGACGATGTAATAAACGGTTTTTATTCAAAATCAAATAATTCTGAAAAATATCATGAAAAAATTCACTTTAATAGCAAAGAAGAAATGATCCGTGCATGTGGTAACACACACATTAAAACAGTAAAGTGTTCACAACGTTTATCGAAAAAATTAATCAAGCGTTTATGGATGTTGGATGAACGTACTAAAATGATTATGAAAATGAAGTTTGGTATAGATCGTGTTCCAATGCGAACAAAAGAAGTTGCAAAAAAATTGAATTTATCCGGAGCAAGAATTCGAGATATTATAAATAAAACTAAAGAAATGATGGAAAATGCAAATACATACGTACAAGAATTACACAGCAATTTAGATGAGCTGGGACATATTTTGAGTGATAAAGAACGTTATGATATATATCATAATAAATCGAGTATTGATATCAATAATGCAGAAAAGAAAATAATTATACATAATCTACGATTTCGTCAATAAACTTTTGTTTAAATTAATTTTGCTATTAAATAATAATTATTCTATAATACGATTATGAATAAAAAAGCTGTATTTGCAGGAACTTTTTATCCGTCTGAACCGGACGAATTAAAAGAATTGTTGAATTCACTTAAAGATAATAAAACAATTGAGTACAAATCTAAAGCCATAATTGTGCCACATGCCGGATACTCATACTCCGGTCATGCTGCTATGGCAGCTTTTCAATATTTGGAACCAAGTGAAAATATTTTTATAATTGCTCCGTCTCATCATGAGAACTATACTAATATAGCTCTACCTGAATACACGTATTTTGATACTCCGCTTGGAAGTGTTGAAGTAAATAACCGATTAATCAAAGATATTTCATCTAAATTCCCATGTATTGTATCAAATGTTCCTTTTGAAAATGAGCATTCAATCGAAGTACAGCTTCCGTTTTTGCAGTATATTTTTTATCCGCAAAAGCAAAGTGCCGCTGATTTTGTTAAAACAATAACACAACTCGGTAAAAGATTAAAAATTATTCCTATATTAGTAGGAAAATGTGATTACAGACTTATTGCAGACATTATAGCCGAATATTGGGAAACGTCATCTTTTGTAATATCCTCTGACTTGAGCCATTTTTACACTCAAGGACAGTGCAGACAAATAGATACCTATACAGCTACTATAATAGAAACTGGTAAAATAGATTGCTTCGAGCCTGAGCAGGCATGCGGATTAATCGGAATTAAAGGATTGCTGGAATTTGCAAACAATAATGACTCATCTCTTATAAGAATTGAAATGTATAACTCAGGCGATATTAGCACTGACAAAGATAGAGTCGTCGGATATGGGTCGTGGTTCTTGTATCCGGATACGAAAAATCATTTTATAAAAAAATTTTATAAAAATTATCTTATTGAAACAGTAAGACAAAGTATTTTATATGCCATTAACGGAGAAGACTATGTTCCAAATAGCATACCTGCTGTATTATTGGAATTTGGTGCTTCTTTTGTTACTATAAAGATAGATAATCAATTGAGGGGTTGTATAGGCTCTATTTACCCTACAAAACCACTTATATTGGATTTGATTGATAATGCAAAGAATGCCGGCTTTCAAGATCCAAGATTTAATCCGCTTACAATAGAAGAGTTGGAAGATATTCATATTTCAATATCATTGCTTTCATCTATTAAAAGTATCAAATTTAAAGACGAAAAAGACTTATTATCCAAAATTTATCCATACGGAGTAATAATCTCAGAACATGATAAAAGAGCAGTATATCTTCCTGTAGTATGGGAACAACTTCCGGACAGAGAGATATTCCTAAATTCATTAAAAGAAAAAGCAGGGCTGCCACCAAATTATTTTTCAGGAACGTTTGAAGCTTATAAATTTACGACAACCGACATAAGAGAGGAAGAAAATGCATAATAACGAAATAGCGGGAGTTTAAGACATTTTTCCATCCGTTTATTGTTAAAAATATTAAGAGATAAAAAAAAATATAAATAAAATGTTACAAAACTTAATATAACTAACAAAAAAAGGCAATTTTTTTATAATGAAATACTTTATATATATGTAAGCAATATTTAATTATAAGAGAGAGGCAAAACTATGAGTAATGAAAAGAGAAACAGAAATTTTACGGTTATATCAAATGATGATTTACAAGAACGGGATTTTAATCGTCAACGAATCAAATCATATCAAACGAATCCTTTAAACGTACAGGGTGAATCATTAAAAGAACAGTTAATGCGTTTTACAAACGGAGAAGGCGGAAAACGTTTTACCGTTGAAGATTTATTACGCAGCTGTTAAACAATATTTATTAACATTTTTGAATTGGTAACTAATATTTTACTCTCTCTCAATATTATTATCTTCTGAAAAGTCTTCTGCATCAATGGAAAAGGAAGACTTTTTGTTTTTCTTTTCTTTAAATATTAAATAAAATGAATCACCTTCATTAATGTTTAATTGTTCCCCTTTTTCTATATATGCAACAGGAGAATCTTTGTATACTTGTTTGACTCCGGATTCCAAGCGATTACCTTCTTCATTTTTTATCATTCCCTCTGCTAAAGAAGCAATTGGAGCAACTCCTTTAACAAAATGATTTCCGACTGCTAATGCCGTTTTTTTACCAACTTTAACTGCATCAATATTTTTTAATTCATCTTTTGATAAAATCTTAGCAGCATATTTTCCATAAAAACATTCGTTGATTTTTATATCCTGCACACCATTATTATATGAGGTCGGAGTAACAACAAATGATGCTGAGCGCTTTCCTCTTTTTGGCTCAAACACTTTTACAATATTGCAATTTAAAGTACTTCCTGCTTTAAGTTCATAGTCTCCAAGTTTAGAATCATTTAGCACAGTTACATTTATTGTTTTTGATGGAGATAATGTGTTAAATTTTTCGAGTGCGGAAACATGAATTTTTTCTGATGCAGCATTCGCAGAACATAATGAAGCTGCCATAACAATAACCGTAAGTATAAATTTATTTTTCATATTGCATCCTATATTAAATTGTTGCTTTGCAATGTATCAACAACAAATTTTATACCTTCTTTTGTTTTTGCAATAAATCCTTCTGCAAGTCCGTCTGCCATTTTTGATTGCAAAACTTCTAAAATGTCTGCTTGCATGTATTGATACATTAACGGTGATTTTACAATTGATGCTACAAGTGCAGGTGAAAATGTTTCTTTTGACAGCAGTGCTATAATTTCATTAATCAAAAACAGTTCATCTTCTGTCCATTTTTTAGTTTCAAATTTGAAAGGTTGAACTTCACCTAAAGTGATTGCCGTGGTATTAGAAATCCCAAACAAAGGAATTTTATCAATACCGGTATTCTTAACACCCGGAATTAATGCACCAAAAGAGCTTGTGTTATATGTTGATACATAATTTAAATCTCTTATTAAAATCTCAAAATGTTGTATAAAGGCAGCATAGTCTGCACTTGTAACAACATCTGTTCCCGTGACAGACGGTACTGTAGTAAGATTTTTTTCTACAGAATTTATCTTCATTTTATCAGAAGAAATTCTTTCATAAGATTGGCCATCTGCATACACGGTTTCTCCTTTAAATGCTAAATCTACACCTGCTAACACAACTTTTGAGAAGCCCATTTTTACTGCAGATACAAAAGCCATAGTTGTAGCAGAACCTCCGCTTTCCTGCATTGTAATAAAAGGATTATATTGTGTAAGTTTATTCACTACCATATCATTTGTAGGAAATGATATAAATACTTTCTTAAATGTATTAGTTAAAATATGATAATCTGAATTTATATTTATAATACAATTTATACCAGCAAGGGCATCTTCAAAACCGCTTAAAGTCTTATTTACAAACCTTGCATCTGCGCAAACCAAAAAATCAGGTATTATACCATTATCAAGCAATACCTTTAATGCTTTATTTACTGAAAAAATTACAAATTTTTCACGATTACTCTTGATGAAGTCTATATTTTCCAACAATGACGGACCTGCGGCTGCAACAAGAGCGGCTTGTCCTACGAATTTTCCGTATAAATCTGCAAGTTTATATGCTGTTCCGTTATTTACAGCACTAATATTCTTTAAAGTATTTTCTAACCAATACTTTGAATATCTTGTGATTGTATTAATATCTACTGTTTTACTCTTGCAGGTTTCATATACTTTCTGTGTAAGTTCAAGTAATTCTTGGCTTTTAACTACAGCATAATTCTTTAAATAAACTATTTCTACCTTATCTTTCGTCAAATATATATCAGATAATTTTGATATTAAATCATCTAAATTATCGAAAAGAAAAACTCTGCCGCTTTTTAAATGATCAGAAATATCAACATTATTAAGTACAAAATGAAGTATTTTAATATCAGGCTCATATACAAATATTTTTGATGGATATGTATTAAAGACTTCATCCAGTTGATAACAAAGACCAATACCAAAAGTAATAATTATATCATGCGTTTCCATCGGTCTCTTTATAGTACTTGCCAACATTTCCTGAACTGCTTTGCGCGGATTATTGAGGTCATCTAATGGAATATCCTTTTTCATTAATAAATAATCATTTGACGTTGTCATGCAATATGACAAGTCAACTCGTGACTCTTCCAAACTAAGATTTTCAAGTCTACTTTTTAAACTATCATTTACAATATATTCCATATTCTTTTTAAACATACTCACCTCTATTAATTTATATTAACAAAACTAACATATTTTAATATAAAAGTAAATGATAACACTGTTATAATAAAAACCATTTGTTTAATGAACTATTATCCTTTATAGCAAGATAAAAAAATTTATGCTAAAATTAGTATGTTGCACATGGATTAGAAGAGAGTTTATGTTTAATATAAAAAGACAACCATCTAATATGGAATTAGAGATTATAGAGCAAAAAAAAATTATTCCATATATTTTGATGAAATATATTAACCCTCAAACAGGAGATATAAAAATTGATTTGCCGCACAATATAAAAAAAATTGTTTTAGTGGCAAGCGGATCTTCCTATCATTGCGCAAGATTTGCGGTTGATTTACTGGAGAAAATCTCCGGAATAGAATCCCGAGCTATTTATTCCAGTGAATTTTTGTTGAAAAAGATAATTCCTCACGATGAGAATACTCTTTATATATTTATAACTCAATCAGGGGAAACCAGTGATACAATAAATGCCGTAAAAAAGGTTAAAGAATCTACCTCATTAACAACATTATGTATTACAAATAATGAAAAATCTACAATTTGGAATCTGTGTGACTATAAAGTCGCTTGTTATGCAGGAACAGAGCATGGTATCGCAGCAACTAAATCATTCACCTCTCAAATGCTGTGTTTAATATTAATATCACTTAAATTAGTGGAAAGTTTGCACGGAAATGAGTCAACAAAAGTCTATAAAGAATCACTGATACATCTTCCTATTATATTAGAAAAAGCTCTTTCAAAAAGAAAAGACTGTAAAAGAATTGGAGAGATGCTCGCCAAAGAAAACAATATAATAATAACTGCAGACGGAATATCTTATTCTCTTGCCAAAGAAGCTGCATTAAAAACAAAGGAAACATCATATAAAAACATAAGTGCTGCGATTTTGGGTGAATTTATGCACGGACATGTTGCGGTTCTAAATAATAAATCGACACTTATATATATAACAGTTAATAAAATATCTGAACATTCAATTTCAAATCTTAATAAAATAAAAAAAGATTATAATCCTAAACTTATTGTAATAGGTCCTTGTGATGAAAGTTTGTCCCCGAACTTTAATATTTCTGTTGACTGTGAAAATGAAATTCAACATATGTTTGCAAATGTTGTTATATCTCAACAAATTGCACTAGAAACTGCTTTAAAACTGCATCGTAACGTTGATCATCCAAAAGGTCTTCATAAAGTTGTAAAAGATGAAGTAACTAATGAAGATGCGGAAAAAGTCGAAAAATGACAATTTTTCGAACTTTTTCAAATCCGACCTTAGGTGTGTGAAAGTTAGACTAAGTGCGGGATAGCACCTAGTCTAACTTGAAACCGTTCCCCAGAGTTTGCAGGGAAAATTTTAATTTTTCCGCAAACTCAATTAATAAATTTTTCTTAACATTTCTTAATAAAGCTGGTTAAAAAAGGCAATTTCTGTTAAATGAAATACTTTATATATATGTAAGAGATATTTAACAGAGAGAGAATAAAATGCAAGATT
>CADBTL010000030.1 GCA_902797575.1 uncultured bacterium | reverse complement strand
AATCTTGCATTTTATTCTCTCTCTGTTAAATATCTCTTACATATATATAAAGTATTTCATTTAACAGAAATTGCCTTTTTTAACCAGTTTTATTAAGAAATGTTAAGACGAGTTTTAAGATGCAGATTTTAAGCCTATTTTTCAGATATATTTTTGTTTTAAGTATGCCTCTGTTTATTTATTACTGTTTATTGTATTATAGACTTATGAATTTAGATGCCGTAATAGATAGCTTGCTATCACCGATAGCTGATAAAATTTCGGGTTTTATATTTTCCTATATAACTGTTGGAGAAGTAAAAATCGAGTTTTTAGTTGCTTTGTTAATCACTGCAGCATTATTTTTTACACTAAGAACAGGGTTTATTGGTTTTTGGGGATTTAAACATGCCATAAAACTTATAACAGATAACTTTGAACACAACAACCCAAACGGTTATCAAAGAAAAAAGAAAGGTGAACTTTCATCTTTTCAAGCTCTTAGTGCAACAATATCAGCATCAGCAGGAATAGGTAATGTCGCAGGTTCTGCAGCAGCAGTATCTATCGGTGGTCCAGGTGTAATATTTTGGATGATAATAGCTGGATTATTTTCAATGGCATTAAAATTTTCTGAGGTTTTATTAGGTGTAAAATTTAGACAAACCAATCCTGACGGAACTGTTTCAGGCGGACCGATGTATTATATACCAATAGCCTTTAAAAATAAAGGAAAATTTGCAGAAAAAGTTGGAAACGGGCTTGCAAAAACTTATGCAGTATGTGCAATATTTGCTATGATTGGAGGCTGGAATTTATTCCAAATAAATGCTATGACAGCTCAATTTACAGAAATTACTGGCGGAGAAACCAGCGTTTTTGCAAATAATGGTTGGATACTAGGTACGATAGTTGCTATAATAACTTGGTTTACAATTATCGGTGGTGTCAAAGCTATCGGGAAATTTACCTCCAAAGTTACTCCTATTATGTGTTCTTTATATGTAACCAGTGCATTTTTAGTTTGTCTTCTAAATATTCATCATCTTCCTGAAACAATAGTACTAATTATAAGAGAAGCATTCTCTCCTAAAGCAATGGCAGGAGGAGCATTTGCTTGTATGCTATGGGGTTTTAGACGAGCAATGTTTGCAAACGAATCCGGTCTGGGAACTGCTCCGATTGCTTTTTCTGCGGTAAACACAAATAAACCTGTCGTTCAAGCATTTATATCAATGCTGCAGCCATTTGTAGATACAGTTATAGTAGGTGTTGCAACTGCTTTTGTAATAGTTGTATCAAAAGCTTATTTAGCAGTAGATGGAATTGCAGGCATTGAATTAACATCAAAAGCGTTTGGGACAATTTGTTCATTCTTTCCAATAATATTAACAATTATGGCAAGCTGTTTTGTATTATCAACAATGCTTTGCGGCTCATACTACGGAGTTAAAGCGTGGAACTTTTTATTTGGAGAAGGAAAAAATAAGACAAGAACGTTTCAAGCAATATATTGTATTTGTATCATTGCCGGTTCTGCAATGAACTTTCAATCTATTATCAATTTATCTGATGCAGTAACCTTATTTTTAGCAGTGCCGAACTTAATTGCAGTTTTTGCATTATCAGGCGTTGTAATCAAAGAACTTAAGCGTTATTGTGAGCGATATAATGTTGGTGGAAAAATAGTAGAAAATATAAAATAGTAGAGGATATATTGTATGATAAAACCAATTAACGTAACATTTAAAGCTGTTTATCGCAGTAATACAAGAAATGCAAACGAGTATCAACTGGAAATTATGGAAGATATAAAAGAAAAATTTTCATCTAAGAACTACAGAAATTCAGAGGGTTTAACACCTGTAGAACGTTATGAAAAACAAGATATTGATTTATTACTAAAACCTGGTTTTGGAAATGCAGTAGGAATAATTGCAGTTACCAATATGAAACAAGGGAATTTAAAGAGAGCTCCTAAATATAATGTTTTGAGTTATATAGGTACGTATGGACCAAGTCATGAGTTTTCCCCTGATGATGTTGACAAAAAATTAAATAAAGATAATAATGATATATCATTCTTGTCTATTATCGGTATTTTATTTGCAGGGATAATTTCAAAAGCAAAAAAATATATATCAATAAAGTTAAAAAGTTTACATTAAAATAATAAGGAATGAAATATGCCAAAAATATATTTTGTAGATGTAACAAATAGAGATGGGGTTCAAACTTCAAGATTAGGCTTAGCAAAACTCCAAAAAACTATAATTAATTTAATGCTTGATGATATGGGAATTACTCAATCTGAATTTGGATTTCCAACAACAATGCACGAATTAAATTATTTGAATGCAAATTTAGAGCTTGTTAAAAGAGGAGTAATTTCTAAGACTAAATTATCAGGTTGGATGCGTGCAATAGCATCAGATGTTGAACAATCATTTGCAAATTGTCCGTTGTTAGAAAATTGTAATCTTTCTCAATCTACTTCTGATCAAATGATACAAGGCAAATATTTGGGTAAAAAAACTAAAGATGATATTTTAAGAATGACTTGTGAAGCTGTAGAATGTGCACTAGATAAAGGTGCAAAAATAATTGGAGTTAACGCAGAAGATGCCTCAAGAAGTGATTTAGATTTTCTGATAAAATTAGCAAAAGAAGCAAAAAAATGCGGGGCCTATCGTTTTAGATATTGTGATACTTTAGGTTATGAAGACCCGCATACAACTTATCACAGAATTTATACCATAGCTAAAGAAACACAAATGCCAATAGAAATGCATTTTCATAACGACTTAGGAATGGCTGTCGCTTGTTCTGTTCAAGGTGCATTGGCAGCAGTTGAAGCAGGGCAAGATGCGTATATAAATACTGCAATTAATGGTATGGGTGAAAGAGCCGGCAATGCTGATTTAGTTTCGTGTCTTTTGGCTTGTATGAAGTCTGCCGGTTTTAGAAATAAAAATTTAGTTGATGAAAATATAGATTTATCAAAATCGTGGAAGTTAGCAAAATATACAGCATATGCATTTGGGCTCCCAATTCCTATCAATCAGCCTGCAGTTGGTGATAATGCATTTGCCCATGAATCAGGCATTCATGCTGATGGGGCTTTAAAAGACAGAAGAAACTACGAGCTTTATGATTTTGAAGAATTAGGACGTGGTGAACCTGAAATTATTGAAACAGGAAGAATGATTACTACAGGTGAATATGGAGGAATTAAAGGTTTCCGTAATGTATATAATAAATTAGAAATAGAATTTAAAGATGAAAATGAAGCAAGAAATATTTTGGAGCTTGCTCGTTATGCAAACGTTCATACTCAAAAACCTTTAACAGAAAGTGAATTGAAATTTATATATCATTATCCTGATATTGCAGCTCGTCTAATGACAGTAACTCCGTATTACGAACCGTCAGGTGAGCTTCAAAAACGTTTGGATGAAGGAACAAAGGCTATGCCTCAGCATATTATATAATTTTATTCTTCATTTTTATCTAAAATATTATCTTTAATTTCTTGATATTTGTCAGGCAGTCGTTCTCTGAATTTTTCAGCCATGCTACCTAGGTCTTCACCGCTATCTTTGAATTCTGCGATAAAATCATTCATAAAATCTCTAAGTTCATCCATGATTTGAGGCGCATATCCTGCATTTGCGCCAATAAAATCTTTTGCAATAATTTTACCCATTTTCTCAACGGCATTTTTTACTTGCATTTCTTGTGCCCAATATACATATTCAACATCCGTTATTTGCTTTTCGCCTTTTTTTTCTTTATCAGAAATTTCAACAGTATCTAGTCCCAACTCTTTTTGAATAAAATTGAATTCTTGTTGGGAGATTTTGCCGTCACCATCCTTATCAATGTCTTCGTATCTGAGAACTTGACCGTTCCTTGTTGTTAGTGATCCAAATTGAAATACGCTGTTAAAATCCATTAAGAACTCCTTTTAGTTCTCTTTCCTTTAGTATAAATAACGGCACGTTAATGAAAAAACTTTAATAAAAAAGAAAAATTGTTACAAAAATTAATATTTTAACTTATTTAATTTAAAGTGTTTGCAATTTAATCATGTTTAGTTTAGAATTCTATCATACGCCGAATTTATAGAATGTGTTAAGTTCACATTCTTTTTTAAATAGGGCGATAAACGATGTAAATGGCGTAAAATACAACCAAATATAAGTAGCACAGTAAAGTTTAAGAAAAAACAAAAGGAAAAGACAATGGGCATTAAAGGTAAAAATGACAGAATGGTAGTTTTAGCATGTGAAGATTGCAAAGAAAGAAACTACACAACAGTTAAAAATAAAAAGAATACAAAGGACAGAATGGAGCTTTCTAAATACTGTCCGACATGTAAAAAACACACAACTCACAAGGAAACAAAATAAGTATCGAGTGTGAAGTGATTTGCTGATTCATGAATTGTGACTCACAAATCACAATTTTGCGTCCTTAGTTCAGTTGGTAGAACGTCGGTCTCCAAAACCGGATGTCGAGGGTTCGAGTCCTTCAGGGCGCGAATTATAAGGAAAGAGGAGTTTAAGTTTCTCGAATCCAAATAAACAAGGTAATTAAAATGAACGAATCTTCAGATAAACTAAAACAAGCGATAATTACATACTTCAGAGGTGTTAAAACAGAATGGGGTAAAATTACATGGCCTGAAAAAAATCAGGTTGTGGTTGAAACTTGTTTTGTTGTTGCAATAGTATTTGTGTTTACGGTATTCATATATGTTGTAGACATATTATTTAATGCAATGCTTGCTAAATTTTAATTATCTAAATGAACCAAAATAATAAGGGTAAGAATAATGAGTGAAAAAGACGAAAATTTAGTTAATGATGAAGTTATTGAAGAAACTGCACAAGTTGAAGAAAATAAACCATCAGAGAAAAATCAAAAACGTTGGTATATAGTTCATACATATTCAGGTTATGAAAACAAGGTTAAAAGCAACCTTGAGAAACGTATAGAATATATGAATATGGCCGATAAAATTTTTAGAATAGAAGTTCCTCAAAAAACAGTTACCCAAATTAAAGGTGGAAGAAAACTTGAAAAAGAAGAAAAAATCTTCCCGGGTTATGTTCTTGTTGAAATGATTATGGATGAAGACAGTTGGTATGTCGTTCGCCATACAGCAGGTGTAACAAAATTTGTAGGTTCTGCTAAAAAACCAATTCCGGCAAAAGAATCTGAAATTAAGAAAATTATTCATCGTTCAACTGCAACAACTCAGAAAATTGAAATGGATGTT
>CADBTL010000029.1 GCA_902797575.1 uncultured bacterium | reverse complement strand
TGTATATGGTACCCCCAAGCGAATTCGAATCGCTGTCTACACCGTGAAAGGGTGTTGTCCTAGGCCTCTAGACGATGGGGGCTTGCCCAGTCACATTATATATAGTATCAAATCAAAGTTTAATGTCAAGTAATTGTTTTATCGTTTTATTAAGCTTAGTTTTCTATTTAATAACTGATTTTTATTTTCTATAAAATCAGACTCAGAAACATATAATTGACATTTTTTATCTAAATTCATGTTTATTAATAATACAAAAATATCTGACGAAATATTAAATAAACTGATATTTTCAATATTTATTAATTCATTAATAAAATCAATTGTGCAGTCTTTCACATATGACATGTCAATGCCAACTCTTTTTCTTATATTGGATAGCTCCTCTTTTACACGTTTTGTTTCATACTTATCAAGCATCAAGCATAGTGGTGTTATTATTCGGCAAAAGTCATAGTCTTTTATTTCCATATTCTTATTTTATATAATTATATATTTTTTTATAACTATCATTAATTATAATAAATCTCTAACTAAAGTTTGACAATTAAATAAAAAAGAAAAACCGGATATTAAATCCGGTGTATCCCTATATTATTTAATCGTAGTTTACTTAATCGTAAAATATACTCCCTCGTACACTTATAACCTTTTTATAGGTTATTGATAAAAATATTTATTTAATCACAGTAAAAAACTTAAATTCAGATGGCATTAACTTACCAAATGACAAAGAATTTGTTGCAGCCACAAACTTTTCTTCTATATAGTCTGTTCCATCAAACCTAAACTCTGACACAATAGAATAATCACAAGAAAGTTCAATTGTTTTATCAAAAACTTCTCTTCCTTCAATTACTTCTGTCCAACTATTTCCATTGCCATCATCCTTAAGTACTTTTTCTGTCGGAGATTGATAATTTGCTATTACTAAAATAGAATTCTTTGCACCTTCTTTTTGTATCTGCCAAGCAACAAACCCATCATCATCTTGTCTAATTATATGAGCTTCACCGTCAGTAATAATTGGATTGTATTTTACAAATCTATCAATAGCATCAAATTTAGAAAAGAAATCATAATCCTTCTCTCGTTTCATAGATACTTCATTACCAATTACGTATTCAATTCCTGTCTTTGTAAAAGATTCATCTCCGTCAATATACATTACAGGTCTTTGTGCAAATCTGCCACCAGGAAGGAATTTATATTTAAACCATTTAAATAATGCACCCTGTTTACCTAATTGTCCAGGATATCTGTCAATTGCCTCAAATTCTCCATCCTGATTATTATATGATTTCACAATAGATAGCGGTGTAGATTTTTTTGTAGATGAATTATAATTAGATAAATATAAATTGTCATCTGCAATTGCATTAGGAGTTTTATAACTTTGTGATACAATATCATTCCCCCATAATAAATCAAAGTTCATATCCTCGTGATATTCTTTATAATAATTACCCCAAAGCATGTACTCGCCTAAAATTGCAAAATACGGAATTTTATCCTTCATTTCAGAATTAAGCATACCTAAAACTTTTCTTGGTGCTCTATAACTGATAGGAATACCGTCTTTCTCTGAAACATTATCTACAATATGATCTATATGGTCAATTCTAAATCCATCAAAGTTGAATTTAGCTTGAAGTTTCTTCATATAATCTATAAAAAAGTTAATTACGTTCTTATTATATTTCCCATTTTCAAGATTTACAAAATAATATGGAGTTTGACAATCTAAATTTGCAAAACGAGTCACATCTTCACCATTTATATCATAGTGTTTGAATGTAGGATAAGATGCTCCATCACTCATTTTTTCAAAAATAGGCACACCTGCAGAACACCAAGCTCCACCTGGAGCCGGCCACATACCTTCTGATATTAAATTACTGATAATATCGCCTTGGTTGGTTATATCTTCTTCTTTTAAACTACTTACTCTTTTTCCTATGCTTTTTTGAATTATATTTTTCGCTTTTCTATGTAACTTATCTTGAATACTTTTTTCTAACATTGAATTAGATAAAAATACTTTAATCTCTTTTAAAGAAGTATTTAAATCATTAAATATATTTTGATAGTGTTCTGTTAAATCTCCATAACACTCACCCTTCAAATCTTTTTTATAAATATCGCTTACAATTGCTAAATCATCCTGTGAATATTTTTCTTCCAAATTTTTAGCAACACTCTCAATATTTTTTGAGATTTCTTCTATTAAAGCATTTATATCAAACCATCTAAAACATTCAGGATTTGCAAGAACAATTTTTGAGAATCTTCCGGTTTGCGGAAGTATATCGTATATTACTGGATGTCCTGCAAGCTGAGTTAATTCTATAAATGTTTTAACTTGTTCGTCAGCATTTAATCCGGTTTTTTTAGAGATAGTTTCATCTTCTAAGTTCGGACTAACACAACTTGCTGTCGGCAAGTATGCTACTCCAAATTCACGAGGATGAAAAGGTATTAAATACATAGTTGTGCTAAATATATTATTCTCCGGATTACCTGTTGGTAATATGAGTAATTGACGCATCCAATCCATAAATTTTCCGCAATTTTCTGCATTGTTACCATTACCGAGACCGGCAAGATTTGTTAACTTGATATTATGTCCTTCTTTTTGTATCCAAGAAGAATTTTTTACATTATTTCTTGCTAAAACACTAGTGTCTTTAAAATCAAATTTACCATTTTTAAAAACACCGTTTTGTTCCCATTTGTATTCAAGTGCAAATAATACTTCTGCATCAGATAATTCTTCTAATGCTTTTATTTGCGGATAAGGAAGATATCCATATTTATTCATCATTGATAATAAATATTCTTTTCTTTCATCATTGATTGAATCATAAGCATACAATTCCTTTAATTTGTTATAAAAAGAATTTAATTTCTCGCATGCATTCTCTGTCTCTCTCTTGAATAAAAATGCTAACATTGGGATTCTCCTTATATAAAAATCTAAGTTGGACTTGTATAAAAATAATATCATGCTTATATATTTAATACAAATAAATGTAACAATATGTAAATAACAAAAAAGAACGACTATATAGCCGTTCTTTCTTGTTACTAGTACTTAATTTTATTCTTCTTCGCCTGCTGTTTTAGCATATCTTCGAATTGTTGCATTTAAGAGATTTTCGTGATGTTTATCTCTATATATTTGACAAAGAAGTTTGTAAGCGTGCTTATTATACGGATTCTGTTTTAGAATTGTTTCTAATTGATCTGTAGCAGAATTTGAACGTTTTGTATAATAATCAATTAGTGCTGGAAGCGTATCTGTTAAATCATTTTCATCAGTTGCAATTGCAATTTCTGCACAGCTTTTAGCATTATCAAACTCTTCTGCATCTAAGTACATAACCGCAATTTCATAATATACTTCAGACTTGCTTCTTCTATCTGTTTTTGTTTGTGCAACTGCTTGATATTCTTTTGCGGCCTTATCATATTCTGCTCTTCGTCTATATTGTTCTGCTAATGCTAAGTGAGTAGAAACGTCTTGAGCTACAATTCCGTCTAAGTTCTTAGTATCATTTGTAACTGGAACATTAAGTGTATTCAAAATTTCCGAAACCGTAAATAATTGTGATTGTTCAGTTGCAGTTAACGGTTCATTTGTCACATCTGGTTTTATAGAATATACTAAGGCTAATGTTTTTAAATCACGAGCGGTAATTTCAGTATTGAATTTTGTTCCTATTGGATACATAACATCATAGATACTATTACTAGCTCCTGTTAAGCCCAATGAATGACCGATTTCCTGTAATGCTGATGAAAAGAGCTGTTTAGAATCTAAACTATGATTTCTTGCATCAGTCTTATTAAAAACAATTGTAGATGCTGTGATTTTATTTCCATTAATTGTAAATGAATGTGTTCCGATAGATTTTTTATTATCAGTATTTTTGAAATAACATCTCATATCAGCGTCGTTAGCATTTTCTACAAATTCAAAGCTTACTAAACCATTGCTTGCTCTTTGCCATTTTTGATATGCACTCATAACAACTTCTCTATAGTATTCAGGAACATCTGCTGAATCCTGTACGTATACCCTTAGTGGAAATGTTGATTTATTCCATCTGATAATTTTTCCGCTTGATGCTACATTTCTAAAGTAGCTATCAATTACAGCTGCTTTAATAGTTTTTTCACTCATTGATTTATCATAACCAAGAGTAATTGCATAAGAATTTTTTAACGCAAATTCTGCAGTTTGTGGTTGTGTATTGCTGCATGTATTTAGTAATGCGACGGCACCTGCTGCAATAAGGAATGTACAAATAACAATCTTTTTCATTTTCAAGAAACCTCATTTTTCTATTGTTGTATATTAACTTCTATATTATACACTAAAACTCATAAAAATAAAATTTGCTATTTTACGCTTTTGAGTTTACAAAATTATAATTATTTAAGGATGTCATAAGCGAATATTTTTTTAATGCAGAGTATGTTTTTACAGCATTTTGATTAGACATTCCGTTTTCTTTCATTTTATTAATAAAAGCTTTGGCAGTTGCTAATTCATCATCAGCAGAATCTGTCAACATATTAAGTGTGTTTTGGAATTTATTTGCTGATTTATTACCATAAAGTGTATTCATCACAGTACTATACGTAGACAAATCTGTATATTGTTTTAATGACACACCAAATTCATTATTATCATTTTTTAAGATTGATAAAGTTTGTTTATCAATCGTTTTCGGCAGCTCATTAAGTCTATCTTTTATAATCTCTGCCTGAGTTTTTGAAGCGGCTTTATTTTCATTTGCTAATAATAAAGAATTTTTTAAAATTGAACTTATATCTGATATTTCTGACATATTCCTAATCCTTTTCTTTGTAAATTATACTATATTGTGTATATTTTTACAAGTTTTATATAAAAAATAAACTCGTTATTACACCAATATAACAACGAATTTATTTTAAATTTTTATAAACTTATCTATGCTTCAGCAGTTTCTTCAACAGGTTCTTCAATAGATTCCTTTACTATTTCTGATGCGGTAACAACAATTTTTAATTCTGATTTTACTTTTGAAGTTAGTTTAATAAGCATAGTGTACTCACCAATTTTATTGATAGGTGAATTTAATGAAACAGTTTTTCTGTCTACTTCAATACCTGATTTTTCTTTTAGTTCTTCACACAATTTCTTTGTTGTAATTGTTCCGAATAACTTTCCGCTTTCACCGGCTTTAGCTGTTAATTCTATAGAACCTAATTTTTCGATTTGTTCAGCCTTAGCTAAAGCTTCTTGATGTAATTTTTCTTGTTTAGCCTTAATTCTTGCAATATTTTGTTCTCTATTTTTTAATGCTCCATCTGTTGCAGCTTCAGCATAATTTTTAGGAATAAGATAATTTCTTGCATATCCGTCTTTTACGTTAACAACATCACCGGCTTCGCCGATATTTTGCACTTCTTTCTTTAATATTACTTGCATTTCGATTCTCCTTTTAACTATTTTGGCTAGTATACTCTTAATCATATCCAAAACAATAATAAATGTCGAGAGGATATGATTAAATATAAATCAAATGTAACAAATTGTTAAATTTTGCCAATGAATTTAATGTCACACTCAGATACAAGTTCTTCATTTGCGAGCACTGTCAAATCCGGAACAAATTCACTTAATATAACAAAAATCATATGACGAATATCCATTGGAACGACTATAATACATTTTTGCAGTTTTTTTGCTTTTGTAAAAGATAATATTTTTTCTGCGATATCTTCAACATCTTTTGCTTCAATTCTTACAATACCTTCGTCTTCATTGTCTCCAAAGAATCCGTACACTTTTTCCAATACTTCATCTGAAAATTCAATTACTTTTAATTCACCATCTTCAGATAAATCTTTTATTATATGTTTAGACAAAGCCAATCTTACTTTATCAAGCAGATCTTCTTTAGTTGGTTCGCCTGCATAATCGTTAATTTTTTCAAAAATATAAACAATATTTTTTACTGATACTTTTTCTCTGATTAAGCAAGTTAGCAAATACTTCAAATCTGATGCCGTTAAAAAATCAGGCAGAATATTATCAACTAAGAACGAATTTGTTTCAACGACTTTTTCCACATACTTATTTACATCACTGTAATCCATAATATCTGAAACTTCTTCGATAGAAAGAGTCTCAATAGCTTTACCGATATACTCAATCGCAGTCATACCATGAATCCAAAAATCTTTAACTTTTTGTTGCGGAATCCACACAAGTTTTTTCCCTGTAATTTCATCATTTAATACAATATCGTCATCGGTTGTTTTGTAACCTTTTAATTGTTCTTTATAATATGCAATATAGCCTGGGAATACAACTGTTCTGAAAAGCTCTATATCATGGATTTTAATACTAAACTCATTTTGGTTCAGTTCATCGCTGTTATGAAAATGAATGTGAGGAATAACATATCCGAGAGAATCTGCTAATTTTTGCCTGATTTTAACCGTTTCTGCAAGCAAATTATCATTTGCTTCCATAGAAATTAATTCTAGTATTTCTTCAGATAAATTAACAACAAATTTTTCTTCTTTTATCGTTGCAAACATAGTATCCGGTGAAATTTCATTCACTAATGCCTGTTTTAAGTTTTCCAATTGTTTTAATTCATCTGACATTTGTGTATTTAACTGATTTTTTTCATCAGGTGATAAATTGTCACTTTCCAGTTGTGATTTAATTTTTTTTATACGTTCTTTTTGATTTGAAATTTTTAATTGTATTTCCTTACAAGAAGCGTATGGACTGGATGGAGCAGCAAGCATTTTTTCCATACGGTATTTAAAACTTGTTATATTTACTATATCATCCAAATCCGTTTGTTCTTCTTCTTGTTTTGGGCGCATAAATATGCAATTAAAATCATAAGAAGATTCTGTTTCAACTTCATGCATTGTATACAAATCCCAACCTTCATCAGACATTTGATTAAGTAAATCTTCTAATCCTTGTTTGTCATCAGTAGGTACTGATTTTATAATGTATTGCATTTTTTTGTTGTACATAAACTTCCTCTATTCTGTAATAAGCAATTAAATAATGTAATAAATTGACTATTTTAGAGTTTTTAATTTGGATATAACACTTTGAGTGATATCAACTCCACCGACAAAAATTCCTCTCGCATCCATTATTGCATCAAGTTTTTGTTCTACCATTACTGCTTTTGCAGCTTCTTGTATTTTGTTATAAACTTCTTTTTCTCTTTTGTCTCTTAGAGCTAAGTATGATGATTCCTTTGCTTTAAATTCTTGTGATACCCTTTCTTCAAAAGTTTGTTTTTTTAAAGGAGTATCTAATGACTTATATTCTTTCTCTTTGTCAACCAAGTATTGTTGCATTTCTAAGCCTTTAGCATCTACTTCTTTTGTAACTTGTTTTGCATAATCATAATTATCAATAACTCTTGCGTAGTCAATATATCCTACACCGCCAGCATTTGCTATACCGGTCATAGCTAAAATAGCTAATGCAGCAACTCCTAATTTAAAATTTTTCATATATAAACCTCCTTACTGATTTTATAATATTATATCATTATTAATACATCATGTCACCAACACCAAATGTAAAGTAACCGTTTCTGTTTCCGTTAGGACCGGGGTTCGTTAGCGGGAAACCATAATCTATTGATAGCGGTCCTACACCGGGCATATTTATTTTTAAACCAACTCCGGCTGTAATGGCATGATTAGGCCTATCATACAAAGTACTTGCAATTGTAGGATTAAATACAGTACCTGCATCAACCCAGAATGTTATTCTCAAGTTTTGTAGGAAATTAACTCTTAGCTTATCAACAAAAGGTATTGGAGTTGCAAGCTCAGCAGAACCCATGATAAACGAAGTACCAGTGCCAACACCGTTAACTTTATACCCTCTGATAGTATAAGGTCCGCCTAAACGATATGCCATAATCTCAGGCATATGTGCACCATGTACCTTTAAACCGCCACGTCCGGTAAATGTCAAAGAAGATTTTTTTCCTACAGGTATATATCTCTTTGCCATACCGGTCAATCTGCCGTTTGTTTTATCGAATCCGTTTAATCCAAATGCTTCTTCAAATCTTAACGAAGCAACAACACCATTTCTTGGATTAATAGCTGAATCTCTTGAATCATAAGTTAAGCCGGGAGCAACTTTTAGGAAAAAGCCACCGTCAAGTTCTTTTGCACGATCTGCTATATTTAATCCATGCATTCGATACATATTAGAAACTTTGTTTCTATCACCTTCGGTTAAATCAATGTATTCAGCTCCTATTGTCAAAGTGGATGACATTCTTGGATTAACTTTGAGTCTATGCGCCAGTGTTCCCTCGATACCAATTCTACGTTCCATCGCCAAAGGAATTTGATAACTTCCTAAATCTCTGTAATACAGTTTGCTCATCAAAGAATTATCTGCATTCAAAAAATGTGGTTCAAAAAAGCTTATTTCTGCTTGATAATTGACTTTTCTTAAAATAGAAGAATCGCTCATTAAAACACCGGAACCAACCATACCTGTAAGAGATAGCCTTTGATTTCTGCCTCTAAAGTTGTTATCCGAAATACCTGCAGAACCAAATACACCGGTTGCAGAATCAAGACCACCGCCTATTGAAACAGAAGCTGTTCTTTGTTCTTTAAGTTCAATAGTTACATCATATTTATCAGGGTCATCTTTTGAAACTTCTATAGTTCTGTTAACATCTTTAAATGCTTGAGTTGAATATAATCTGACTAAATCTTGTTTCATTTGATTTTCATTGTATACAGAGCCAGGTTCAGTCATAATATTACGTTCAATAATGTACTGTTTAGTTTTTTCATTACCGGTAATAGAAATTGAATTAATTTTTCCCTCCGTAATACTTATATTTAAAGTTCCGTCAGGATCATCATATAAAGAATCAATTTTAGATAATATATAACCTTTGCTGTAATAACATTGGTTAATTTGTTCCATAGCTTGATTTATAGCAGCAATGTTTTGCGGCTTGCCTTTTAAAGGCAGTAAATATTGTAGTATTTCCTCAGAAGAAACAACCGTATTACCTTCAATTGTAAAATCAGTGATAGGAATATTTTCTTCTACGATAATTTTTAATGAAATAGTACCATTGGAGTTCTTGACCGGAACCGCTTTCATTCGTTCTGTAAAATATCCGAGTTTGTAAATTGTTTTTAAATCTTGCTGCATTTTTTCTTTGTCATATAGTTCCCCCTTTTTTAGAGAGATTTGTGACAAAATAAAATCCGGCTTAATAATGTTAGAGCCAAGAATCTCAATATCATTAATATATGCAGTACTTGAGTCATAAGCAGATTCTTCTATATAGTCAAGTTCAGTATTTTCTGTTATTGTGTCATCTTCAGCCAAAACGGAGCATGGTACCAGCAGGGTAAACAGTACCATTGTTAACAACAATATAAATTTTTTATATATACCGGATATATTATACAAGTTTTTGCTCCATTGCATTTTATAAATATATATTATCACAAATATTAAAATAAGGAAATTTGATAAATATTTTTTAATTTTTAAAACTTTGTAACATATTGAGTTTGCGGAAAAATTAAAATTTTGTCTTGAAATTCCTCCTGCTCAAACCTGTCACTCGCTCCGCTTACGCTATCGTTCGTTTCGGTTTTCGCAATCCGGCAAAGCCGTA
>CADBTL010000028.1 GCA_902797575.1 uncultured bacterium | reverse complement strand
TACGGCTTTGCCGGATTGCGAAAACCGAAACGAACGATAGCGTAAGCGGAGCGAGTGACAGGTTTGAGCAGGAGGAATTTCAAGACACAATTTTAATTTTTCCGCAAGCTCATACTGTCGTTTCTTCAAGCTCCTTTTTTATATCTTCTACGGAAACGTAAACTATTTCTGAATTTTCATCCTTTTTTAGATATACATCTTTAATACCTGCTTGAACAATAAATCTTTTGCATAAAATACAGATAAAATTATGCCCCCAAATGTACATTGTCGCTCCCATACATCTGTCTTGACCGGCTTGTATAATTGCATTTTGTTCAGCGTGTATTGAACGACAAGTTTCATAACATGTGCCGGAAGGAATATTATTTTTTATTCGATAGCATTCGCCTCGTTCATAGCAAGACTCTACACCACTTGGAGTTCCGTTATAACCGGTGGCTTTTATTTTTCTGTCTTGACCTACAACTACAGCACCAACCTGAGCTCTTAAGCAATTTGAGCGTGATGAACACGTTTTTGCCAGATCCAAAAAATAGTCAGTCCAAGATTTTATAGGCATAATATACTCCTTGTTATTCACAAGTAATTATACCTTTTAAGAATCTTTGTGTAAAGCTATTCAATAACTTGCTGCATTTCTACTTTTGGAGCACCTATTGTTCTTACAAGTTCTAATACAGCTGCTTTCATTTGGCATTTTTGAGCAGTCGCACTAAAAAAGTCGCTGTAAAAACAACCTTCACATACACACCCTCTTTTATAACATTCTAAAGCAGTCGGAGTCCACCTTTTGACGGCAATAGCTCTCCCAATATCACGACTCTGAAACACTTATATCCTCCAAAAAAAAATTTCAAAATACTAATAACAATAAAACTAAGAATTTTTCCCCTTAGCCCTCAATCTATATTATTATTATATTTAATTACCATTCATTTACAACCCGCAAAACCTTATTTGTAAAGTTTTTTTACAAACTTGAAAAACCAGAACACTGTTGGAAAAAGGCTTTTTGTGTCATGGCAATTCCCCATGTTTACATGGTTTTAGCAATTTAAAACATGAAAAACCATGTTGCACGCATGTTTCCATGCTTTAAATTTAGATTAAGAAATGTAACGATGTTGGCATGTTTAATTTTAAAGAACATAAATTAATAAATTCCGGTACAATACTTGCCCGTACTAATTGATACTGCTATAATAAAGAGAAGATGAGAGGTATATAATGAAGAAAACATTAGTAAAATATCCGTACTTAACACAAGATGTTGAAATATATGAACAAGAAAACGGTCATAAAATAGTTTTAGCACATAAAGAAGGAGACATGGTTAATGTATCTTCTTGGGTAAAAACCGGTTCTATTAATGAAAATGATCAAAATAACGGCATATCACATTTTCTTGAACATTTAATGTTTAAAGGCACTCATAAGCACAAAGCCGGAGAATTTGATAAAATCTTAGAAGCCAAGGGGGCTGTAGTAAATGCTGCTACATGGAAAGACTATACTTTTTACTATGTAACATTGCCTAAAGGTGATGGAGATGAAAATTTTAACACTGCTATAGAATTACATGCTGATATGATGACAGACCCCGTTATCCCTGATTATGAAATGGGAGCACCTTTTGACGTAAATGATAAAAATGTTACAGATAAAAGAGAACGCCACGTTGTTATTGAAGAAATCAGGATGCGAAAAGACCAACCTTGGACAAAAGTGTATAATGAAACTAACCATGCAATGTATACTTCGCATCCATATAAAAGAGATGTTATCGGGACTCCGGAGATAATATCCCAAGTTTCTCAAGAAGAAGTAATGAATTATTACAGAAGATTCTATTCTCCTAAAAATGTTACAACAATAGTTGTAGGAGATTTTGATTCAGAAAAAGTTCTGAATAAAGTAGTAAAAGAATTTAATTGGGGTGAAAGACCTGAACCACCGGAAAGAAATATCCTTCCTGACGAGCCTGTTCATTCACAAGTCTATATTGAAAATAAGGCTAATATTAATTCATCATTTATGATGTTCGGATTTCTGGGAGCTGTTGCTAAAGATTTGAAAAATGTAATTGCACTTGAAATGCTTGCAATAATACTGGGAGAAGGTACAAGCTCAAGACTTTACCAAAATTTAATAGAAAACCAAGAAGAACAAATTTTTAATATAATAGATGCAGAAAATTATACATTCCGCGATGGCTGCAATTTCTTTATACAAGCAAACTTTAATCCTGAATATAAAGAAAAAGCCATTGAACTTGTCAAAGAAGAAATTGAAAAAGTTAAGTCTAATTTAACTGAACGTGAATTAAATAAAGCAAAAAAGAAACTTAAATCAAGATTTGCTTGCGAAGTAGAAACTGTTTCAGATATAGGAGAGACTATCGGATATTATATGACTGTTTGTGATGATTTGGCTTTAGCAGAAGAGTATATCCCTATATGCGAAAGTATCACTGCAAATGACTTACAGGAAGCAGCTAAAAAATATCTTGATTTAAAACACGCAGTCATTAGCGTGTTATGTCCACAGTAGATACGCCAATAATTATTCTCTATTTTTAAATTCTTCTTTCATTAGAAGCAGTAAAGGTATAATTATAAAACTTGCCAGAGCAAAAATTCTAAATGTATCAATAAATGCCCAAAGAGTCGATTGCTCCATCAGGGCAAAATGCATTTGTTTTTGTGCCATATAGTTTGCAGTATTCGGATCTACAACATATCGCATTAAATTTGTTGCCGACTCGTGAACTCTTTCAACAAATACGTTATTTAGGTTATGAAGATATCCGACCATCATATTTTGATGCATTTGTGAAAATCTTGAAATACAAGTCGTTGCAATAGAAGTACCAAAAGATGCACCCAAATTTTTCATTAAGTTTTGCATTGAACTTCCCATTGTTAAATCTTCTTTTTTTAATGTTGCACAAGATAAGTTAATAACAGGAGTCATGGACATTACCATCCCTACACCATATAGAAAATTCGGTAAAAACACATTTGCAAGCGATATCTGCATATTTAGTAAACCGAATAAATAGCCTCCTAAACCAATTAAAATTAAACCAATCAAACACGAAATTTTTTCCGGTATTTTTCCTGCAACACCTACTAAAGTTATAAGACCAAATAAACTGCCAAGACCTCTCGGAAGCATTGATATACCGCCAAGAAATGCCGTATATCCCATTAAACTTTGAAGCATTGATGGAAGAAGCATAGCAGATGCAATTAAAACAAATAATAATACCATTTGAATTAACGTTCCGAATAAAAAATTTACATCTTTTAGTAACGCTAGATTCAATAAAGGATCTTTCTTATTTTTAAACTGTGAATAGAAAAATAAAATACCCGCTGCTGTTGATATTCCTGTAAGCCAACAAATCCAAGTTGCACCAAACCAGCCGGCATCATTACCTTTATCCAAAACAATTTGAAGCAATAAAATCCAAACAACAAGCATACCAAAACCGAAATAATCCATTTTTGCGCCAGATTGTTTTTGTGCATATGGCGGATCTGAAACAAGCTTATTAACTGAAAGCGCACAGGCAATTCCAAACGGAACATTAATAAAGAATATCCAAGGCCAGGACCAATTTTCAGTAAGCCAACCACCAATTACAGGGCCGAGAATTGGTGCTATAACAAAAGCAAAGCCGTACAAAGACATTGCTTTACCCCATTCTTTTTGAGGGAATATTTCCATCATTATAGCTTGCACAAGCGGTAATATTGCACCACCGCCGACTCCTTGTAAAAATCTTGATAATATAACCATAGGCATTGAACGAGATAAACCGCACATTAAAGACGCAATAGTAAACAGAACGATAGAAAAAATAAAATAATTTTTTCGTCCAAAAGCTTTACAGAAAAACCCTATTGCCGGAATTACTATAGAACTGGCAACTAAATAACTTGTAACAATCCAAGTTGACTCATTCCTGCTTATTGATATAGTTCCCGCAATATATGGCAAAGCAACGTTTGCAATCGTTTCATTTAATGCAAACAAAAAAGCTGCAGTTACAAGAGGTATCGTTATTAACCACGGGTTTACAGCAGGCTTTTGCCTTCCTTCTGCTATTCCGTTTTCCACAAATCTTCCTTCCGTAAGGGGTATTTAAGCTTTTGACTAAATACCGATAATAGCTGTCCACATGAGAACGTTTAAATAAAATACCTTACTGTTTTTACACTATCGTGTTAAATATTTTTTTTCAACATAAAAATATTCAACAGAATCTCTATTAACTTTTCATATTGCTAAATTGTTTCGAAAATGTTACAATTTTAAACAAGAAGAGACTCTATATGCCAAAAATCATTATTGCTTCCGACCACGGAGGATACAATCTTAAATGCGAAATAGTCAAACATCTTAAAGCACAAGGTGTTGATATAGAGGATTACGGATGCTATAGCACAGAATCTTGCGATTATCCTATATATGCTAAACTTGTTGCAAATGATGTCGCATTAGGTGTTAAGGGCGATTTAAAAGGAATCCTCATTTGCGGAACAGGAATAGGAATGTCAATTGCAGCAAATAAGATTAAAGGCATACGAGCATCTCATTGCACGGATACGTTTTCTGCAAGAATGACCAGAATGCACAATGATTCAAATATATTATGCTTAGGAGAACGAATAACCGGAATCGGATTAGCTCTTGATATAGTAGATATTTGGCTTAATACTGAATTCGAAGGCGGAAGACATCAGAAAAGAATAGAGATGATATAGGAAAAACTAATGACAAAAGATTTAACATCATATAAATTTGCATGTATTATAGCAAGATTTTTGGATGAAAAAATTGCAAGTAATATATCGATACTTAACATCAGTAACGTATCTTCATTTGCGGATTATTTTGTAATATGTTCATCACAAACAAGTACACAAGTTAAAGCTTTAACAGAAAATCTTGCTGAAAAAGTTAAAAATACATTCTCACGCTTACCGTTAGGTAAAGAAAATGATGCAAAAAACAGATGGAATCTTATAGACTATGGTGATGTAGTAGTTCACATACTTCAAGAAGAAGAGCGTTCTACATACGCAATAGAAAAATTTTGGAATCATGCATACAGTATTCCTAAAGAAACATGGTTAAAAGAGTCAGTAGAATATTCAGAATATGAGAGAGTTGAAAAATAATGGAAAAGAGTGAATTAAACAAAGCAATCGAAAAAACAGTATTAAAAATGGCTATGGAGCCTAACAATACAGAACACTACCATGAACTTGCAAAATATTATGCATTGGATAATCAATATGAAAAAGTCATTTCAGTATACGAAAGCCTTTTACAAATTGACCCGAAGGATATTCAAACATTATTAAATTTAGGCAGTATATGGTTTTATTCTAAGGAATACAGAAAAGCGCTTAAATACTTTAATCAAGCAATGCTTGTAAACCCGAGCAACTACCTTGTTTATTATAATATTGCTAACACATATGCTGAACTTAAAAACTTTGCTCGTGCTTTGCATTTTTATAACAGAACTCTTGATTTTAATTCCGAAGATCCTGAAGTATATAATGCAATTGCACTCTTATACCATGACTTTGAGGATTATGTAGAATCTAAAGCCTATTACGAAAAATCTCTTTCCATTGACCCGAATAACTTGACTGCCTTAATAGATTTAGGCAATGTATGCTTCAAATTATTCGATTACAAGACTGCATTAGATAATTATTATAAAGTATTTGAGCTTGCTCCGAAAAATAAAACAGTTGCGTTGTGTATTGCAAATACTCTTTCTGCTTGCAAAGAAAAAGAAAAAAGTTATGAATACTTTGATAAAGCTATTGAACTTGAAGGTGATAATTACAAAGCATACATCTGTTATGCAATAGCAAAATCAGATTTTAAAGACTATGATGAAGCTGTTGAATTATACAAAAAAGCAATAGAAGTTAACCCTAAAGAGGCTAATGCGTATATCCTGCTTGGTAACCTTTATTCAAATATCAAAAAATTTGCAGAAGCAGAAGAACAATATAAAAATGCACTTAAGATTAATAAACTTGACCCAAGCATTTACGTTCTTGTAGCTAACGTATACTATATGAATAATGAAATTGAAAGAGCAATTAATTCTTATAGAGCCGCAGTTAATATGCGTCCTGAAAATGATGAATACAAACTTGTATTCATTCAAGTATTAGAAGATTATATAAAAGAAGCAAGAAAGGATGACCTGCTTGAATCAGCATAATGTATCATTAATAGAAAGAATAATCTCATCTGTATCATACTTAACCGCAGGCATGGCGGGTTTTGTGTGGTTAATTATCGGTGCTGTATTAAAAAAACAAGTAACACCTTTTTTAATGTACCATATTTTGCAATCTATTTTTCTGTCAATAGCATATTTTATTCTTGTAGAACTGTCAAAATTATTGTTTATTATTTTGTATAAGATACCATTAATAAATACAATTCCTTATTTTATAAATATGCCGCTTCCGCTTATGTATAATTTATCTATTGTTCAAGTTATAACAACAGCAATCATTTTATATTTAGCTATTACTTCTTTTATTGGAATGTATTCCTACGTTCCTTATGTTTCAGACATAATCAACAGTAATACAGGAAGAAGATAATTTTATTATTCATAAAAATTATAAAAATGTTTATTTAGTTTTCACTATATTAGGGAATTCAGGTTTTTTAATTTATTTAAATACTTTAGCAAAAGTATTTATAAATCTTTGGTTACTAATACTGTTCTTTATATCAACGGTAACAATTGCATCTAATACTTATAATCCGTTTATATATTTTAGATTTTAATATAACTAAAACCAAGAACAAACATTTTCTTTGCACAAAGCTGTTTCCAAATCCTGAATAATATTTTTTCTGGTCATTTCATATGTTACAGGAGTTACTGATATCATATTATTTCTTATTGCTGCAATGTCAGTTGAGGCATTTTCAGGTTCATTAATAAGCTCGCCTGCCATCCAATAATAAACTTTTCCTCTCGGATCTATTCTTTTTTCATAATCATCCGTAAAAATTCGATTGCCAAGTTCTGTTATTGCAATTCCTGCAATATCATCTTTTTCTAACCCAGGAATATTTACATTTAATATCGTCTTTCTTGGAATTTTATACGCATCTATTCGATTTAAAAATTCTGCTATAAACTCAGATGCAAATTTAAAATCTTCATACTCATTTCTTAAACTTGCAAGCGAAGTGGCTATACTCGGAATCCCCATCATTGCACCTTCCATTGCGCAACTGACAGTTCCGGAATATAAAATATCTGCGCCTAAATTGGGACCATGGTTTATTCCTGAGATGACAAAATCCGGCTTTTCATCTTCAGACAGTATTGCATTAACCGCAAGTTTCACACAATCACCAGGAGTTCCTGTCGTCATCCAACAACGTTTTGCCCCGTATTTTGAATCTATTTCCTCAACTCTTAACGGCGAATGCAACGTTAGCGAATGCCCTGCCGCACTTCTTTCTCTATCCGGAGCCACTACATAAACATCATGGCATACGGAAAGAGACTCAATGAGTGCTCTTATACCGTTTGATAATATGCCGTCATCATTAGATACAAGTATTTTCATTTATCCTATCCATTTTTTATGCAAATTAATAATAATATTTTTTTGTTTCATATCATTAATAGCATAGTTAAGTGCATGTTCAAGCTTCTGAGCACCTTTTCCTTTTCTAAATCCAATGCCATATGGTTCTTTTGTAAACCTTTTTGTTAAAAGTTTAACTTGTTCATCATCAAGAGCATATCCGTTTAAAATTGTATCATCAGACGTTACAGCATTAACGTAACCGTCTTTCAGTGCAACATAAGCTTCTCTATAAGTTTTAAATCCTATAATATTTGCAGACGGCGCCATTGTTTGCATGTTTCTTTCTGCTGTAGTGCCCCATATTACACCAACATTTTGCCCTGCTAAATCCGACATAGAAACTATTTTACTCGATGATTTAACAAGCAGAGCTTGACCGGCATTATCATATGGAATCGAGAAGTTTATCAATTGTTTCCTTGCAGGAGTAATTGTCATAGCTGCAATAATAATATCTACTTCTCCTGTTGATAATTTAAGCAAACGATTGTCAGGAGTTACCGGTACAAATATTACAGCATTCCTATTGTTTAAAAGATAATCTGCTATATAATGAGCTAATTCAATATCATAACCGCACAAATTGCCTTTATCATCTTTATATGCAAATGGCTTTATTTCAGTATTTACACCAATTTTTATAACATTATTTTTTATAATATCTTCATACATGTCTGACTGAATATATTTATCAGGCTTTAAGAAAAACATGTGAAATGCTACCATGCACACAAAAATTGCTAATAATATTAATCCAAATTGCTTCATAATTCCAGTTTTGGTTTCCTTCCGCATGATTTATCTTCGTCACAGAATCCTAATCGCTCACACTTAGGCACAAGATAATTTTTTAACCACGGTTCTACTTTTATAAGTTCCTCACACATTGCCTTTACCATAAGTCTTATCTCTGTTTGAGCACGTGAACATAATCTTAGGTTTGCAACATGAATCAATTCTCTTAAATTCAAACTCGTAACAATAGATGTAGCAGCAGCATTTGGCAATACTGCACGTGCATCTTCTGCAGGTATTCCGGCTTCCGTAAATTCGTTGTATATCTTGGAAATTTCACCCATAAAATCAACAAATTTTTGCTTTAATACCTCATTCTTTTCAATTGTCGGCGGTATTAAATAATCAAACTGCCCTTTCTCTTTTACATACCTCTGAGACTTTTGAGAAAATGACATATGACGATGTCTTACAAGCTGATGTGTGCAAGCTCGTGAAACATTTGATATAGCAAATGTTACTTGAATATGTTCAATAACAGAATAATGCCCTGAACCAACAACTCGTTCAATTAATTTGAGCATTTTTTCTTCATCATCAGCATTATTATAGATATTTATGGGCATGTCTGCGCTATAGCATGTTCTTGCTGCCGTATAAATAGTTTTTAACATGTTCTCCGGTCGTGATATTAAATGTACAATGGGTTTATTATTCTCTTCCATAAAAACTCCCTCTCTCTTTTAAATCATATCACGACTTTATAACAGTTGCAAAATTGTAAAACTTAAACACTACCTGTAGAAAAAGAAGCAGCCTCTTCATAGGGATTTTCTACTCCTGCATCAGCTGCAGCTTGATATGCTGTTTCAAACATTTCATCAGAATTGTCTGCAATCTGAGGGTTTTTAATAAGAGCTTTTAAGTCGTTATTAATGTTGTCATTATCCTTAACCAACATTGAACGTCCTAATGCTTCTGCTTTTGGATCGGAAAAATCTTTTAATTTTGGCTCTTCTCCCTCTGTAAATTCAGGTAAAGACTCTCCATTTTGCTTTTGATTACTTCTGAAATTTACTTGATTAATACTAAAATTTGGACCATTAACTTCACTCATGTTTACTACCTCGTTTTAACTATTCTATTATACCATTTTTTAGGAATTATCAACTATCCAGTTAGTTAAAAACGTGTAAATAAAAAAATTTGCTAGTTAAGTTATAATATTGTTACAAAGATTTACATTAAGAGATTCTGTTAAACCCTAAAATGCTTAAATATAGCTATTTTCCTATACAAAAGTTATCAAAGATATTATTCAAAATGTCATCTGTAATTAATTCGCCTGTAAGTTCATCAAGAGCAAGTATTGCAGATTTTACATCAATTGATATCAAATCTTGTAATTCTCTTAGTTGCGAAGCAAGCAATGCTTGTTCTATTGAATTACGAGCTTTTTTTAGGCATTCTTGTTGGCGAGTGTTGGTCACAAATTCTAAATTCTCAGGATTAATATCACAAACTTTTTGCGACAATTTTTGTTTTAATTCGCTTACACCTTCTCCGGATTTTGCAGAAATATATATAGCATCGTCATTTTTATCAGCAACCAAATCAGATTTATTAGCAATAAGAAGATACTTCTTCCCTTTTAAAAGCTCTATGACTTCTTTATCTTCATCATTAATTCCTGCTGACGCATCATATACAAATAGAACCAAATCAGCTTCTTCAAGGGTCTGTTTAGAGTATTCTATTCCTATTTGCTCAACCTTATTATCTCCTTCATCCCTAATGCCTGCAGTATCAACAAGTGTAACAGGTATTCCTAAATCAAGCGTTTCTCGCAACACATCACGAGTTGTTCCTGCTATATCTGTTACAATTGCTCTATCAAGATTTAAAAGAGCATTAAAAAGGGAAGATTTTCCGACATTTGGTTTACCAACTATTGCGACAGAAGCCCCTTGTCTAAAGATATTAGACGTATCAGCGCCTAAAAGAACTGAATCGATTGATGATAGTATTTTCTCAAATGAGTCAATTAAGTACTCATATTCAGGTTCTCTAACATCTTCAGGGAAATCAATTCCGGCAGTTATTTTGGATAAAACTTCAAAAATAGTGTTACGTATATTATCAATTTTATTTTTTAATACACCCGAAAGATTTTTAGCAGAAGCTTTTGCAAAGCTCGAAGTTTTTGAATGTATTATATCAGCAACTGATTCTGCTTGAGACAAATCCATTCTTTTATTCAAAAAAGCTCGTTTTGTAAACTCACCTTTTTCAGCCATTCGTGCACCGTTCTTTAAAACAAGGTTAAGAATATTTCTTACAACATTTATACCGCCATGACATTGAATTTCTATAACGTTTTCACCAGTATAACTATTGGGCGCAAAAAACGGTAAAACAATAACTTCATCTATTTTTGTTTCATTTTCGATAATCCAGCCATGATTAAATTTTCTTGGTTCAAACTTTGGATTTGTAAAAATCTTTTGAATAATATCAAAAGCATTATCTCCGGATATACGAATAACACCTACACCACCGGTTCCGATTGGAGTTGAAATAGCAGCTATAGTATCAAATTCATCTAAAACATTCATAAAATAATTGTATATCAAAAAAGTTCAAAGTATAATTAAGCATGCAAAAGAGGTGGAAAATGAATATAAAAGAGATTGCTAAAGTTACTAATGCGGAAGTTTTTGGGAATATTGATATAAATAGAGATGTAAGTATTTCAACTGATACAAGAACCATTAAAAATGGAGACTTTTATTTACCGCTTAAAGGAACCTCCTTTGACGGAGAAAAATTTATCTCTCAAGCAATAGAAAAAGGAGCTGTTGGTACTTTTTGTACTCAAGATTATAATATTAATGCATTAATGCTAAAGGTGCCTGACACGCTTACAGCATATCTCCAACTTGCAAACCACAGAAGGAAAATATTAAATCCTACAGTAATTGCAGTTACGGGAAGTTCCGGTAAAACCACCACAAAAGAGCTAATAGCATCTGTTTTAAGCGAAAAATATAAAACTTATAAAACACCGCTCAATCACAACAACGAAATCGGATTTTGTCAAACTATATTTGAAATGCCTGATGATACAGAAGTACTCGTTCTGGAAATGGGCATGAGAGGCTTAGGCGAGATTGAATTGCTTTCGAAATATTCCGAGCCGGATATTACAGTCATTTCCAATGTAGGAACCGCACACATAGGAAGACTGGGTTCAAGAGAAAATATTGCAAAAGCAAAGTGTGAAATAGTTTCATATCAGCGCGGCAATACTTTTATAGCTCATGATGATGAGCTTATTAAAAATACCGTTAAATTTGATGGTGACAAAATATTTTATTCAATAAAAAATGTTACGGTGGTAGAAAAGAGTGCAAATTATTCAAAATTTGAATATAAAGGGAATCCATACGAGTTAAATGTAGGCGGAGATTATAATATAGAGAATGCTCTTTCTGCAATTAATGTCGGAATTCAATTAGGGTTAACAATTGACCAAATACAAGATGGATTAAAAAAATACAAGCCTATTGAAAAACGTTGGGAAGCCGTAGATATTCACGGAATAAAGATAATTAATGACAGCTACAATGCAAACCCTGAATCAATGAGGGCTTTTATAGACACCATTTTTGAACATTACAAAAATTATGCCCTGATTTTGGGCGATATGGGAGAACTGGGTAATGACGAAATAAAGTATCATAAACAACTTGGAGAATACATAAATAACAAGAATAACATCGATAAAAACACAATTATTATATCAATAGGTAATCTTTCAGCAAATATAACAGATTCCATCAGTAAATGTAAAACTGCCCACTTTAATACTATAGAAGATGCCGTTCCATATATAAAATCAGAAATAAAAGACGGAACTACATTATTTTTAAAGGCTTCACGCAGCATGAAGTTTGAAAGGATTATTGAACTCTTATAGGCTTGCTTCAATATATTCGTGATAAAATTAATACACGAGGAGTAATTATGAAAAAAATACTATTTGTAATAGACAAGATTGAACTGAAATACTTTGAATTTAACAACCTTGTTACAAACTTTTGGATGATTAAAAGTTTTCTTAATAACGGTTGCGATGTGTATATCACGACAAATCCTAACCTATCGTTAAAGCAAGATATTCCATTTGCAAAATGTTACGAAACATTTATGCAAGATGGTAATATCTTTTACAAAAATGTTCTAATTGAATCTAAAATTGATGATTTTGATCTGGTGATGTTTCGTCCGGATCCGCCTGTTGATATTGACTATATTAATGCAACTTACATATTTGATTTTGTAAAAAAAGCAGAGGTAATAAATTCTCCTCGCGCAATTCGAGATTTCAACGAAAAATTGCACAGCGTTTATTTTAAAGAATATATGTCAGACAACATTGTAACTTCGTCATTAAAGGAAATAGAAGATTTTCTAAGCATGCATAAACAACTTGTTTTAAAACCATTAAACAGATGTTTTGGTTCCGGCGTCATGTATTTACATGAAGGTGATCCAAATACAAGAACAATTATCAATACCATGACAAACAATGAAACTACACTGGTTATGGTGCAAGAATACATTCCGGAAGTAAAACAGGGGGATATCAGAGTCTTAACGCTAGGAGACAAAATACTTCCATATTCAATAAAAAAACTGCCGACAAAAGATGATTTTAAATTTAATACACACAATGACAATTATATCACTGATTCAGGATTAACTGCTGCAGAGCTAAATGCTTTTACACCTGTAGCACAAAAACTTAATTCTTTAGGAATCAAAATGGCAGGATTAGATGTCATTAACGGAAAGATAATTGAAGTAAATGTAACAAGCCCTTGTTACTTTATAAAAGAGATTAATAACTTATATAACATTCATTTGGAACAAGAAATATCAGATTATTTGTTGACTAAAAACTTGTTATCCTTATAAATATGGTGTATAATTCAATTATATGATGTATGTTCCTATAAATTAAATAGGTTAATATATAAGAAGAGCAAAGCGTAAAAGGATTTAAATAAATGAAAAAAACACTAATCGTTTTAATTGGTATGTTAGTTATAACTGGTACTGTATTTGCAAAACCGGCTGCAACAAACCAGCAAACTTCTGCTGCTATAAAATTGTATAAAGCAGGAGATTATACAAACTCTTATGTATCTTTTTCTAATATTGTAAATAAAGACCCATCTAATGCTTTAGCATACTATTATCTAGGCATGAGTTCAGTACAATTAGGAAAAAGGGATGAAGCAATCGAAAATTATCAAAAAGCAGTAGATTTATCACCTAACGGAATACTTGGCAGCTACGCAAAAAAAGGTATTTTATGTATAGAAGAACCTGAAAGCTGCCACGCAAGTACAAATTCTAATAATGATAATGAATCTCCTGAAGACAAATTTATAAGAAGTTCTTTTGGTTCCGGTTTTTCTCAAAAAGCAAGAGGAACTCATGAAAAAGAAAAAATTGAAAACATAAGAAGAGAAATCAATAGAAATAATGAGATACCGCCTCAACAGTTTAAAGAATATAGAGACTTCTCATCTCAAGCACCTACAAATGATGAAATTGTTGCTGCGATGAGAGTATTACAAGCAGCAGGAATTGGTTTTGGCAATAGACAAATTTCTGATATAGATAGCCTGTTGGGTGTTAATAATAGTGCAAATAGATCCGGATACGAGGTTTTAAATTTATTAATGAATGGTAATCAAGGCAGAAATTCGAATATAGATCCTCAAATTATCCAGTCTATGCTAACCAATCAAATGACAGCAAGTTTTTAGAAAGTAGAAGATGATTTTAAATACAGTAAAATTTGGTGAAATAGAAATTGATGAAAGTCGTATATTTGACTTTGTGTTGCCAATAATAGGATTTGATGAATTAAGCAAGTATATTTTACTTGATCCTAGTCCTGATACACTTTTCAAATGGCTTCAATCAGTTGAAGATCCTGGGCTTGCATTTCCGGTAATATCTGTAACATCACTTAATTATGATTACTCTATAGATGTTTCTGATGATGTTGTTCAGGCTCTAGAAATAACTAATGCTGATAGTATTTTAGTTATGAACGTTACGTCAATTCCTCAGGATAATCCGAGAGGAACTACAATAAATCTGCTGGCACCTTTGATATTCAATATTGATAATCAAAAAGCCGGACAGATTGTGCTTTCAGGTTCAGGATACGATATTAGTCATCCTATGTTTAAAGAAGTTTAGTTTTAAGGAATAAAATGCTTGTAATTACCAGAAAAAATGGTCAGAAAATAATGATAAACGACAATATTGAAATAACTATTGTCGAAGCGAAGAATGGTGTTTGTAAAGTCGCTATAAAGGCTGACAAAAACGTTAAAATCTATCGTGAAGAAATATATTTACAAATAAAACTTGCAAACTTAATGGGCACAGGCTCAAAAGTTTCTGCAGTTGATTCTGTATCCGAATTAATAAAGAACGGTTCAAACTTAAACGATAAAAAGATAGAAACTGCACCTGTATCAGAAGAAGTAGTTGTCCAAGATAAAAAACCTCAATCAATAAGAATTAACAAAAAGTATGAAGGGTCTTAACAGAGAAAATTTTTTCTTTTTTGGCGAAAATTGTTCCAACTTGGAAATCATTCCGGGTTCTGTTGAGCATGCATATCTTGCCATATTAAATGACGATTTGGATAGTGCAAAAGCTGTCTTTTCAAAAAACGATTCACCACGCAGTAAGTGGGGGAATGTATTTTGTTCAATTTTAAAAGGTTTTTTACAAGAATATCCTACATACTTTGGAATTCGTAATTTTTTAGAAATAGATGTAGACTTTTTATTAAAAAATGAGAAAATAGGTTACGTTGAGTTGTTTTTAGGAGCTTTAGAGATATTGTCCGCAATAAATCAGGAAACGTACAAATTTACAGCTAGAGTTATGCTTAATAACAAATTATATTCTGCAGCTTTAAAATATATGGATAAGTCAAAACAGCTATATTACAATGATCCGGAACTCCATTTTATGTATGCAAAATATTATATGGACAAACATTACTATAACGACGCATATTTTTATATAAATGAATGCTTGAAATTATTACCGAGTTATTATCCTGCAAAAATAATGAAAGAAAAAATTGAAGAAATAAATTTTTGATTGTATAATCACGATATGAATAGCGATAAATTCTCAAATACAAGAAGCTCTGACGTAATATCCGACTTAACAACGAAAAAGAATAATTTTTTCTTAAATTCGGATGCGGTTTCTGTGCCGGTTTCAACTCCGGAACCTTTGAGACACTTAAACGATTATGATTCAAATATCCTGCAAGAAGGCGCATATAGAGACGTTCAGGACACTCTTTTTAAACTTGAATATAAAATAACTCGTGCAGAATCTAAAATAAAGGAACTAAATGAACAACTAAAAACTGCCGAAGAGATTAAAGATGAACAATTGGTTTTAGATTTAACCGCACAAAAATTACAGATGGAAAAAGATTTAAAAAACCTAACTACAGTATATAAAGATGCAAGTTTGTCTGCAAAAATATCAGGTAAATTAACTTCAAAAAAAGAATCTCAAGAAAGCGGTTTAGACAAATTTTTTAAATTTTTGGAAACGAAAGTTGCATCAAAGCTTCCTAAAAAGCTGATAAATTTTATTACAATAAGAAATTCTCTTAATATGCTTGAAAGCATAAATAAAAATGTTGATGAGCTTATAAAAAATAAATATCCATACGGAGAAGCCGGTGAAAAATATGAACAACTTACCAAGTATATAGCCAGAGCAAATACGATTCAGTTGGAAATTGCTAAATATATGAAGTAAATATTACGAATTTTTTAAAAATTCAAAAAACACAAAAAAGCCCACTCTATACGTAAACTTTTGTAAACAATTGATATTTTTTAGTCAATTTTTTATATCTAGATGTTTTTATGTATACAAGAAGAAATGTATGGAGGTTGAAAAAATGAATTTAGAAACAGGTAAAGTAGTTGTGGAAACAGCAATTAAAAAAACAGAGGGAATGTTTAATAAAAAAACTGTTACTGAAGCAACTCAAAGATTTTCCGAATATACAGGTGAAGTTGAAAGAACTGTTAGCGGACTTCAAGATACGGTTAAATCACAGTCTAGTCAAATATTAAAGTTAAACCAAACTGGCGAAGAAGCAGCTAAGAAGCTAAGAGAAGCACAAGCGCAAATAACATATCAACAAGGAGTCGCACAACAAGCAAAGGCTGAAGCTCAAAAAGCAGTTCAAGATGCAAAGACTGAGTTGCGTCAAACCTTAAATAAAAAAGTTCCTAAAACGCAAGATTTAGGTAAAGGTAAAGTTCAAACAACGTATACTAAGCCAAGAACCGGATTTCAAGCTGAAGTAGTATCTGAGCCCGGTAGTAATGAAGTCATCGTAACTGCCAGATTAGGTGATGGCGGAACATCCAAACAATTTAAATACAATAAAGCAACCAAGCAAGCTGAAACAATAACTGATACAAAACCGACACTAGTTTCAATGGAACCAAAAACAAAAGAAGGAGTTCCAACTGTTGAAAAATTATATTCAGATGGTACAAAAGAAGTTTATTTCCCTAACGGAGAGAAAAATACAGGTGAAGTACAAGAACTTTATAAATATGCTCGTGATGGCAAAACCGAATTAAGATATGAACAGACTGCTCGAAATGAATATGGTAGATACGTTCGTGAGAGATTAGGTGATAATCATATATTAGAAACAACCGATAACCAACATTTCCATGCAACAAAAGAAACTGCAAAAGATATAATAGGCGCAAATTACATAAAATCATATGAAAAAGAGATAAAAAACACCGGTTACAAAGTCAAATTCCAAAGAGAACTTGATGATTTCGGGGTTGTCAAGCCTAATTATAATGTACATATTACTTGTCCGAAACAATCAGACGCTGTTTCAGGTACTATAGAAGCAACGGCGGCTGAGCCGGGTATGTATAAATTCTCTTCTGCTGAATTTACAATGAAAGACGGCTCAAAAATAGAATTTTATAATTTTAGAGGAAGACAACCGCAAGCATACAGAATTGTTCCACCATACGGCGAAGCAGAAATAATTGCCAACGAAAGCAGAGTACAAGAAACATTTGCCAGACTTGGCGGTTCATACCAAATTTGGTAATAAAGTAAAATTTATAATAACTAAAAAGGTGACTAAAAAGTTAATTATGACTAAGTCACCTTTTTTGTCTGATTTCTTTAACTTAATGATATTAATACCAAAAGATATTAAGATATTAATAATAGGATTTTTTTACCGAGCCATCTGCTTTTGTATATTTCGCAAAGACTTGTTAACAACAAGCTCCTAAACTTATACCCGCAAGAATTAGTAATCCGGATAATATAAAAACTTTTCTTTAGTTATTAAATAAATATGCTAAGGAGGATTTTATGTATCGTTATATGACTTTTCTTATGCTGCTTGCAATTTCCATGCCGGCATTTGCATCAAGAACAATTGTAACCCAGAGACCATATTATAATCCATACTATGGAGCATATTATGGCGGGGATTACATCCCTAATTATCGTACTATCAGAACCAATCGTTCAATATTTCCTGATATAAATGATTTAGAGAGGTACGCATTAAATCGAAATTTTACCAGAGACAGCGATCGAACTCGCTTAGAGCGTTTAGAAATGCAAGCATTCGGCGCTGTCCAACAAGGAGATATTACTACCAGATACGATAACGTTCGTGAAGCAATACTAACAAGACCAAAACAAAATTATAAAACATCCATTTTAAGAAGTATTAGTGATTATTTCAACGGTCAAGTAACAGGTTTTACACCTCCAATTAGTTCAAACGATTATTCTGATGTATATCCTTATGGAAAAAGCTCTACAACAAATTATGTAACCCCGTTTGGCAAAGGATACAGCACAAATAATTACGGAATAGGCTCTTCCACAGGTGTTCATATCCTTGATTAAACAATAATTATATATTAACTGTTATCTAAGCACGATTTTTATCTTTATATCGTGCTTTTGCGTTAATAGCATAGCATGTTGCATACAATCTTTGAGATAACATAAACATATTTTTTTGAATTTCGGCAACATCATTCATTGCTTCTAACATCTTTTGAGGATCAACCATTGACTCAACTGCTTCATGGTTATCTACTTTTTCATCTGCGTACTTTTTCACAAGTAACTTATCGATGTAATCTCTTGCTCCGACTGCCATAATTATTTCTCCGTATATAAATTTTCCCTTATATACTTAAAAACATTTTATTTCATGAAATTGCCATATATATGCATTTTTGTAACAAATTTGTTACAAAACGAGGATGCGGAAAAAGTCGAGGGGTAAATGAATTATGACAGAGCTACGTTAAGCTACTCCGCCGACACCCCGAATAATCCAAGACTCACGTAGTCTGATTTGAAACCGTTCCCCAGAGTTTGCAGGGAAAATTTTAATTTTTATTTTTTAAACATTGTTATCAAACAATTCTCGTAAAATTATACTTTCTTTTGGCGTATTATTTCCGGAAGGTTGAGTTTTTAATCGTTTTACCCACTCTAAGATTCTTTTTTCACTTTTTATTAGCGGAAGTTTTGTATCAATATCCAAAAAAGGCGCAACGTACATAAACCAAAGATGCTCACCTTTGTAACTTTTTAGAGCTTCTTTTATATCTTGACCTTTTACTGTAACACTTTTGATATTACTTCCTAAAAGCTTATACATTTTCTGTTCCAAAAATTTATCAAATGCATGAGCTGAGTTCAGACCAAAAGTTTCTACAAGTTCTTTTCGCAATCTATGATAACTCATATCATAATTTATATTATCCAAATATTCATCCTGAAGTTTTTTTGTATGTTCATCAAGTTCAAAACCAAACCTGACTGAAAATTTTAAAGCCCGTATTATTCTTGTTGGGTCATCAATAAAGCTGTTATCATGCAGAATTTTTATTTTTTTATCTTTTATATCTTTAATTCCGCCGTAGTAATCTATCAGTTCTCCGTCAGTTGTCCTTTTTGCCATGGCATTAATAGTAAAATCCCGCCTTATCAAATCCTCCTTTAGCGAACATCCTATATTTTTAACTTCCGGTAAGTGTCCTTTTTTAGGATATGTTTCTGTTCTTGTTGAAGCTATATCGATTTCTTTATCGGTTAATAGCACTCTAACCGTTCCAAAATCAGGATTTGTTTTAATAACATTTAAACCGAGCGACTGAGCAAAATTTATTGCATTTCCCTCATAACATAAATCTGTATCAAAACTTTCGGCACCAAGAATTTCATCTCTTACAACACCGCCTATGTAATACAGATTTTTATCTTGTATTAAACTAAGCATACTTTACACCAACTACTTAAACTTATTTAACCTTCTTCTTATTATGTAATATAGAAGAAGCCAGCGCACTTATTATAAATACTAACCCCAAAAGTCCTGTTACAACTTCGGGTATTTCTTTAAATGTTGAAATAAACATTAAAATTGCTAATGTACCGATTGCCCAATGTGCGCCATGTTCGAGATACAAAAACTGATCCAAAGTTTTCTTCTCTACAAGCATTATTGTAAGTGAACGAACAAACATTGCACCAATAAATAAACCAATTGTAATAATTATAATATCCTGACTAAGAGCAAACGCACCCAAAACTCCATCTAAAGAAAAAGACGCATCTATAAGTTCAAGATATAAAAAACCAACTAAACCTGAACATTTAACGGCATTTGCACACAATTTAGCTCGTTCTTCTTGCCTGCGTTCAAGCCATTCTGCCAGACCATCTATAACAAGATAAGTTATTATTCCTGAAATACCTGATATAAATACAGATAATCTCTGTCCTAACGGCAAAATATTAAGAACTATGCCTAAAATAAAAAGCGTTGAAATAGTACAAATTCCTTTAAAACTATGCAGTTTTTGCAGTTTGCACTCAATAGGTTTTATCCAATGCACCTCTTTTTTTTGTTCAGTAAAGTAATCCATAAACAACATTAACAAGAATGCACCGCCAAATGTAACAATAGGAGCGTGTGTAAGCTCTAAATAATGTGCATATTTACCAACATCATTAAGCGCCATATCCAATACGGATAAAATATTTAAACCTGCAAAAATTGATACTACAAGAAGCGGGAACAAAAATCTCATACCAAATACAGCAATCAAAATACCCCACGTTATAAATCTGTGACGCCATTTTTCTGACATGCTTTCTAGTTTCATTGCATTAACAACAGCATTATCAAAAGATAAACTTATCTCTAAAATTGCTAGTACTGATGCTATAAATATACAAGTTAGTCCTGTTCCGTTATGTACATGTTCTCCCCATAGATATGCAGAGGATAAACCTAAAATAGTAACAATAAAAGAACCTATAAAATACTTAAACATGATAACTCTCCTAATAAAAGGATTATATTATAATTATTAAAAAGAGTAAATATAAAGATTATTGAATATCACACTTAATTTTATATTTTTCCGCATCCTCTTTTTGTAACTTTATTTTACATTATATTGTTTATCAAAAAAATTTTATATAAAATTAAAACAAGAGAGAGAAAATCCTAACATTTATCATCGTAAAAAGGAGTTAATAATATGGAATCGTTTGGCAGAAATCCATACATGGACTATAGAAATTGTATTCCTTTTATGGATCTATCCGGTTTTGTAATGAATCAAAAAACCGAAATAGAAAACCACCCCGCGCAATCAATTAAAGCCAGTTTATTTAAAAAGAAATGTTCCGCAATGATTAATTTACGCAGATTAAAATATAGAGCAATGTGCGATGTATACCGTATGAAAGGGGTATCAGATTTTGGAAGATAATTTTTACACAATTGCATATAATGCAAAAACTGCATCAAAAAAATTTGCAGGGATTTCTACTGAAATAAAAAATAATGCACTAGCTAACATCGCTAATAGTATTGAACAAAACAAAGAGAAAATATTTGAAGCTAATAAACAGGATTTAGTGTTAGCAAAAAGTTTGGTTGAAAGCGGTGAAATAAATATATCTGCGTATAATCGTTTAAAACTTGACGAAAATAAAATGCGTGATATGATTCAAGGAATTCGGGATATTATTCTATTGGACGATCCGACTCATAAAGTTCTTCTAAAACGAGAGCTTGATGACGGATTAATACTTACTAAAACTACTTGTCCTATAGGTGTTTTGGGTATAATATTCGAGTCTCGTCCGGATGTAATTACGCAGATATCTTCTCTTGCCATCAAATCAGGCAATGTTGTAATTTTAAAAGGCGGGAAAGAAGCTATTAATACAAATAAAATGATAATGTCTATTATTCAAAAAGCATTGGATAACACGGATGGTTTTCCAAAAAATGTTTTAAATCAAGTCTTTACAAGAGATGATGTCGCTCAAATGCTTAAACAGGATAAGTTTATTGATTTAATTATCCCAAGAGGCGGAAATAAACTTGTCAAATTTATAAAAGAAAACACTAAAATTCCTGTTTTGGGGCATGCTGACGGAATTTGCCACATATATATTGATGAATACGCAGACATAGAAAAAGCTAAAAAAATTATTATAGACGCAAAAACACAATATCCAAGTGCTTGTAATTCTGTTGAAACAGTTTTAGTTCATAAAAACATTCAAAACAAATACGGTAAGGACATTATTGATTCATTGCAAAATGCAGACATAGAGGTTGTATTTGAGCCTGAAAGTTGGCATATAGAATATGGCGAAAAGAAATTGTCTTATAAAATTGTTAACTCTCTTGAAGAAGCTATTGAACATATAAATGAAAATTCATCAGGACATACTGAATCAATCGTTACAGAAAATAACGATAACGCAAAAAAATTTATGAATATGGTTGATTCAGCCGGAGTTTACCATAATGTTTCAACACGCTTTGCCGACGGTTTTAGATACGGGTTTGGCGCAGAAGTCGGAATCTCTACAAATAAGACTCATGCCAGAGGTCCTGTCGGTCTTGAGGGATTAACTATATACAAATACACAATAGAAGGAAATGGACAAGTCGTAAAAGACTATGCAGAAGGTAAAAAGCATTTCCGTCATAAAGATTTAATTTAAAAATATTATATAAATATAAGGAAATTTTATTATGAGAATCGGAGTTATAGGTTTAGGGTTAATTGGAGGTTCAATATTTAAGAATTTGCTGGAAGGGAAAAAACATGATATTGTCGGAATCTCACGCAGCGTAAACGAATTTAATGTAAGCAAAGATTACAATAACTTAAAAGGATGTGATATCGTTTTTGTTTGTACTCCGATGAATGTAACTTTAGATGTTTTAGATAAGTTAAATAATATTCTGGATAAAAACACAATTGTAACCGATGTTTGCTCACTCAAAGAATTTGTATCAAAAAAAAGTTACAATTATAAATTCATCCCGTCTCATCCTATGGCAGGAACAGAACATCAAGGCTGGGAATACGCATTTCCTGATTTATTTGAAGGTGCAACTTGGGCCGTAACTCCAAAAGATGACACAAACATGAATGATTTTGAATTATTAAAATCCGTTATTGAAGAACTCGGTGCAAAAACAATTCTTACAACGCCTCAGGAGCATGATAAAGCAGTTGCTTTGATATCTCACGCACCAATGCTTATTTCTCAAGCTCTATGCAAAAATATAGAAGACAATGAACTTGCTCAACAGCTCGCTGCATCAGGTTTCAGAGATACAACACGTCTTGCTATGTCAAATGTCGAAATGGCAAATGATATGATTGTTATGAACAAAGAAAATATTAAAGATGTCGTAAATTTGCTTGATAAAAATATTAAAAATTTATTTAACTCAGATTATAAAAAAGAAGCAGAAAAAATAAAAAATTTTAGAGAGAATTTGTATAAAAACTAGTTTTACTTTATAACGCTCAATAAATATCTTATGCAATCCTTAGAATTGTGGCTTTGTTTTGCTATTTTGTAGCAATTTTCCGTAATAGTTTTATATGCTTCTTTATCGTCAAGATAATTTTCAATCTTAAAAATTAAGTCAGACATATCTTCATAAAATGGCATATACCCTTCAAACAAAGCTAATTCATCCCTATAGTCTGTAATCATTAACCTTTTGCAAGCTACGGTTTGGAAGGTTCTGTAATTTAAAGATGTAAGACCTTGAGAATGCATATTAAATACTATTTTCGTGTTATTAATTGCCCTTGCCATCTCAGGTTCATTATCAATAAATCCCATATAACACAAATCTATTATTTCAGGATATTCTGAGCGTCCTCTTGCATCCCTATAGTGTCTATCTATTGCATACCAAGCTACTTTTAGATGAGGCATTTTTAAAACAAGTTCTTCAAAAAAGTTTAGCCTGTAATTTGTATCTAAACGTCCTGCAAACATTAAATCAAATTCAGGTTCATTTCCCATATCTTTATAAATATCAAAATCAACAAAATGAGGAAGATAGTGTAAATTTTTAATATTCTCATATTCTGTAAGCTGCCGATCCCAATAAAATGTATAATTGTCATCGTCTTCCAAATACGGCAAATATTTTTTCCATTCTTTTCCGGAAGTATTACTTCTTATATCATCAGAAAAATAATTAATTGAAGGTATTGATAACTTATTGTCTACCTTTATTTTCAGCCCTGAAAAATCGTATCCTGCAATATAATCATACTTTTTATCCAACACTTCATCCAAGTTATTATCAAATAGCTCATCATACACTTGAACTTGACAATTATTTTGCGTAAAACCTGAGATTATACTGTTTGTCGTAAGCCTTCCGCCAATACTCTCGGGCAATATAGCTAAAATCTTTTTCTTACTCTTTCTGCTCATTCTAAGATTTATTTTAACATTTTTAACTTGCGATTACAACTTGAGTGTGCAGAAAAAGTTAAAATTTTCACGTAAATTCTCTTTGTGTTATACTTTTTATGTAATGCTCTCGTAGCTCAGTAGGATAGAGCGGCGGTTTCCTAAACCGTGTCTGTCGCGAGTTCGACTCTCGCCGGGAGCATATTTAAATAATAATATTTCAAAAAACAATTATACTATCAGATGTCCGTCAGCAAAGTCTTCAATAAACGAAAAATTTTCGCCCAAATCTTCTTCAATTTCTTCAATCAATATATGCATTTTTATATTTAATCCTTCTGCAATTCTCCATAAAGTTGATAATTGAGGATCTTTTCGTCCTTTTTCAAGATCCGACCACATAGATTTTCCCATTCCTATTTCATCCGAACTTTTTGTGATGGATAGAATTCTATGTTTTTTAACAACCTTTGCTACTGCCAACTGAAGCTTTTTACGTGATTCTTGCGTACTTTATATTATCGTTCTAATATAATAACAGAGTGTTCTTGTATTAGAACATGTCGTTTTGATTGGAATTAAGAATAGAAAAAGATTTAAAATCACTAAAGGAAACAAATGCCTAAGGTTAGTGTAATTATACCGGTTTATAATGTTGAAAAGTATTTAAGAGAATGTTTGGATTCCGTAGTTAATCAAACACTTAAAGATATTGAGATAATCTGCGTGGACGATGGTTCAACTGATAGTTCTCTGGAGATTTTGAAATAGTATGCACAAAAAGATTGTAACGCTATAGATACGTGTTTAATTGACGGAAGATTCAGAGTCGCTTGTGCTATCAAAACAATAATTAACTGTCCAAACATCAAATACCTAATGATACATGATTATACTTTTAGAGAATATTACCATATTATAGAAGAATTTTTGGATATAGTCGAAACGACTGACACACTTGTTATTTTTGGGAAAAAAACAGAAATTGATATCGGAAAATTAAATCAACTTTATGAAGAATACAAAGTTATTGTTGACAAATCAACCGTTCCTGTCGGAACTGCAGAAAAGGTTACGGAGATTATTAAAGCAAACACCACTTATCCATTTGACGTTGTTTCCAATCCGGAATTCTTAAAACAAGGTAACGCAGTTGATGACTTTTTACATCCTGATAGAGTTATTATTGGCTCAAATTCCGATAAAGCTACAAGAATTATGCAAGATATTTATGCTCCGTTCTTCAGAACCGGAAACAGAGTTATTGTTATGGATGTTAAATCTGCAGAAATAACAAAATACGCTTCCAATTCATTTTTAGCAACAAAAATTTCATTTATGAACGAAATAGCAAATTTATGTGAAAAAGTCGGAGCAAATGCAGAAATGGTTCGTGTCGGAATGTCTACAGACAGCAGAATCGGAAACAAATTTTTATTTCCCGGATTAGGCTATGGCGGAAGCTACTTCCCTAAAGACGTTAAAGCTTTGATTAAGACAGGTGAAGATTACACGATTGTGATATGAGTATCATAAATGCTGCTGATAAGGTTAATAAACTCCAAAGAAAGGTATTTTTAAATAAAATAATATCCAATTTTGGCGAAAATTTAAATGGCAAAACATTTGCAATTTGGGGACTGGCTTTTAAACCAAAAACAAACGATATGAGAGAAGCTCCGGCGATTACGATTATAAATGAATTATTAAATCGAGGAGCAAAAATTCAAGCATACGACCCAAAAGCTTTTGATTGCGCAAAATTCTATTTTGAAAATAGAATTAAATACACTGAATCCGCTTATTCAGCATTAGAAGGCGCTGATGCGCTAGTTTTACTTACTGAATGGAACGAGTTCAGACGCCCTGATTTTGACAAAATTAAAACCTTGTTAAAACAACCGTTTATTTTTGATGGCAGAAATCAATACGATAGAACCAGATTAGAAGAAAAAGGGTTTAAGTATTACCAAATAGGTAACTAAACTTTTTCCGTACACTCATATTTTAAAAGATTCCAAGCTTTCACTTTACTTAGGTTTTTGCTAAAATCATAAGCAGAGGGATTTATTATGTCAGTACACGATAATTTTAGTTATGAGCTTATTCACGTTGATTCAAAAACAGGTGCACGTGCAGGAATTCTGCATACTCCTCACGGAGACATTGAAACACCCATATTCATGCCGGTTGGAACGAATTCCACAGTAAAACTTATTACAAATAATAACTTGTATGATACAGGTGCACAAATTATCCTTGCAAATTCTTATCACTTGTATTTAAGAGCAGGACATAAATTAATAGAAAAATTTGGAGGCATTCATGGTTGGATGAACTGGCAAAAGCCTGTTCTTACTGATTCAGGCGGATTCCAAGTATTTTCACTTGCACACTTAAGAAAAATAACCGAAGAAGGAGTTGAATTCCGAGATCCAAAAGACGGTAAAAAACATTTTATAAGTCCTGAAATATCTATGGAAATTCAGCAATCAATCGGAGCTGATATTATTATGGCATTTGATTGGTGCGCTCCATATGGATGCGATTATGATACAGCAAAAAAAGCAATGGAGCTTACTCATAGATGGCTTGAAAGATGTGTAAAAGCCAAAACAAGAGAAGACCAAGCATTATTCCCAATATGTCAAGGAGCATTCTTTGACGATTTACGTAAAGAAAGCGCTGCATATGTGTCAAATATAGATGCAGTCGGTTACGCAATAGGAGGACTTAGCGTCGGGGAAGACAAAGAAACAATGAATCATTTTGTAGAATTAACGGCGCCTTTACTTCCGCATAACAAACCTCGTTATTTAATGGGAGTCGGCACACCGGAAGATTTATTAGACGGAATAAAACGAGGTGTTGATATGTTCGATTGCGTTCTTCCTACACGAAACGCAAGACATGGTTCTTTCTTTACGTCTGAAGGAAAAGAACAAATTAAAAATGCAAAATTCCAAGAAGATCCAAGCCCTTTAGATAAAAATTGTGATTGCTATGCTTGCAAAAACCACTCCAGAGCATATATAAGACATTTATATAAATGTGGTGAAGGAACAGGACAAGCATTAATGTCTATTCACAATATAAAGTTCTTAATAGATTTTGCAAAACATTGCAGAAAAGCTATTTTAGAAGATAAATTTGAAGAATTTTACAACAGTTATAATTTAGGTAACAATTAGTCAATAATTAAATGTTACTTTATACTATATTATGGTATAATCTCTTTATTGGATTAGGAAAAGGAGAATTTATGAATACAGCAACTATCGTTGGCAGAGCAGGACAAGACGCAGAAATTAAATATTTTGAATCAGGAAAAGTGAAAACAACTTTTTCACTTGCAGTTAACCGCTTTGATTCAAAAACTAAAACAGAAATTCCTGATTGGTTTAATATAGAAGTTTGGGATAAACAAGCTGAGTTTGCAGGCGAATACGTAAAAAAAGGCAGACAAGTAGCTGTTGACGGAAGAATTTCCATAAGTAAGTGGACTGACCAAACCGGAGAAGAAAGAGAAAGATTTTTAATTGTTGCAAACCAAATAAGATTACTCGGCTCAAAAAGAGACGTAGAGGGGTAAAGGGGTAAATGAGGAATGGAGTCCATCACATCCGGCTGCTCCGCCTGTTGAAAAAGGGGCAAATGAAGTATAACAAAGCCATATTCATCTACTTTACTTATTAAAAAAGGAAGCAAAAGTGATATTTACTGATTTAGTAGGAATAATTGCAGACGACCTTACCGGAGCTAATGATACAGCATTACAGTTCCACAATCAAGGTGCAAAAACAAAAATTCTATTAGATACTTCGTACCAACCTGATAGAAAAGACTTAACAGAAGTTTGGGCAATATCAAGTGAATCAAGAAATTGCAGTACGGAAGAGGCTATTATTCGTGTTGAAAAAGCAGTAAAAACGTTTGCTGAGAATTTTTCTTTTGAATATTACTATAAAAAAATCGACTCTACAGTACGTGGTCATATTGCGCTAGAGACTCTTACAATGCTCAATATTCTTGAATACGATGCTGCAATAGTAATTCCTGCCTTCCCTCAAGAAGGCAGAATAACTGTTGGCGGATACCATTTATTAAAAGGTCTCCCTATCGGACGAACAGAAATTGCAATGGATCCTCATTCGCCAATCTTAGAATCACATATTCCGACTCTTTTAAAGTCACAACTCAACGACGAACAAAAAGATTTGATTGGCACATTGGATTTAAAAACAGTTATGAACGGTGCCGGACCAATTCTTCTTCGTATAAATGAACTTATAAAAGAAGGTAAAAAGTTAATCATTGCAGATTCTACTTCTATTACTGATATAGAACAAATAGCTCTGGCAGTTAAAAAATGTGATAAAAAGCTTCTACCAGCAGGAACAGCAGCCGGCGCTCAAGTATTTGGAAAAATATGGCTTGCAGATATTGAATCAAACAATAATACTCTTAAGCTGCCTAAATTACCAAAGCTAATCGTATCAGGAACAGCAACACAAATAACTGCGGAGCAGATTCAAAAACTTGAACAATCAGATGACTATGAGAATGTTAATTTTATATCACTTGAAGTAAGAGATATTTTGTGCGGTATTGATGATGAACTTATATCAAGAATAGTAACAAATTTAAAAAGCGGAGTTACGGTTTGTATTCATACATCGCATTTAATATCAAACTTTGACGGCTTTTCCGATGATTCAGATATGGCAGATTTAACAAAAGAAAAGTTTGCATCTATGATTACAGATTATCTTGCAGAACTTACAAAACATGTTCTTGCGGAAATACAAGTTATACTAATTACACTAGGCGGCGAAACATCATACAAATGCTGCTCTAAAATTAACTCCAGAATGTTGAGACTAGTTGATGAAGTTGCACCCGCTATATCTATTTGTTCTGATTCTAACAGCCAATGGATTGTAACAAAATCAGGCAATTTGGGAAAAAGTAAAACATTAATTGATATTCTTGATTATTTTGGTTTTCACGAAGAATAATTAATTATATATAGTAATTTTTATTATGCCCCTTTATGTTAAAATTTACTTATGGAACGATTTATAATAAAAGAACTGACATCCAATAATTTATCCGAAGAACTTCTTCAAATAGGCTTTGACGAAGGGTATCGAAATGTATTTACAGATAAACTTAGACATAAAAACATTAAAATTTATAATCTAACACCGGCACAAGCAAATATACTTAAACAACTTGCATTAAGCGTTGGAGCAGACTGCGGCACTCATAGAGAAGTAATTACAGGAAAGGTTGAAAAATCTGACGCAATATTATGCGGAAACATATCTCAGATAAAAAAAATTGCTCAAAAACTTAAACCACAGCCTTTTAAATTAAATTTACTCGGAGAAAATTTACTTTCAATATTAAAACAGCAAAGCCATGAAACTAAACTTGTCGGAATTCTCAATATCACACCCGATTCGTTTTCTGATGGAGGCGAATATTACAAAATAGAAGACGCGCAAAAACATCTAATAAAACTGATAGAAGACGGTGCAGATATAATTGATATCGGAGCAGAAAGCACAAGACCATATTCAGAAGAAATCTCTCCTGAGGTTCAAATAGAACGTCTGAAACCAATATTAAATTTTATAAATGAAGAAAAAATAAAAACACCTATCAGCATAGATACAAGAAGCTCGATTGTAGCAGAATTTGCTCTCGACAGAGGAGTAAAGATTATTAATGACGTATCCGGATTTGACTATGATACCAAGATTGCTGAAGTTACTGCAAGATATAATGCCACTATAATTATTCAACACTCTTATGGAATACCCCGAAAAATGCAAGAAAATCCACAGTATAAAAACGTTGTAGAAGATATTTATTTTAAACTTAAGGAAAAAATTGAATTTGCGCAAAAGAAGGGTATTAATAATATTATTATTGATCCGGGAATTGGTTTTGGTAAAACAAGAGAAAATAATTTTGAAATACTTAACAGAATCGAAGAATTTCATTCTTTAAACGCACCGATTATGGTCGGATTATCACGTAAAAGCTTGTTAGGCATAAAAGAACATGATAACGGATTAAAAGATTCTCTTAGCGCTGCACTTTCATTTACGCTTATTAATAAAATAGATTATTTAAGAGTACATAATGTTAAGCTGCATAAAGCATTACTAAACTTGATGTAACAAAGTATAATGCTATATTCAAGCAGATTTTTAAATGCTAAATTTATGTTACATTAAGACAAATTTATATTTGTGTTTTTATCAAATTTATAGTACAATAATATTGCTATTTATATTTCGGCTAGTGTAAAATCTTAACAGGAAGGATTTAACCGACCTGTTTTCTTTTGTCTTAATACACAGTTACCAATTGTCAGAACCATAATTCTTGTATTTATCAATATATCTAACATGAGTATTTATAATTTTTTGATATTGCTGTCTTTCACGCTTATCATTGGTGGTTTCACTTAAAACAGTATAATGCAAGATTTCTTCTTTTAATTTTCTTATCTTATGCTTTAATTTTTCTTTTTGCACAAAGATATATCCTTCATAACCGCAATTTTCGGGAAGTTGAACAAAAGGAAAAGAAGGATAATTTATGCAAACCTCAGGTCTATTAGGATTAGTACATAAATTATTCACTAAAAAACGGCATGCATAAATATTATTTTCTTCATCTGCAGGAAAAAGCATTGCTTCAAATTCTTCAGTCAATGGTAATTCGGCATCCCAACAGATAATTTTTCTTTCCTTGTCAATTATAATATGTTTGCAGCATGCTCCACATTTTTTACAAAATTTGTTACCCATGAGTATAATTATACATTTTATATAGGATGTATGAAATACATAAGATATAGTATTATGTTAATAACAAAAAATAGGAGAAAAAAAATGAAAAAATTAGTTTTAACACTTTGTGCAGCAACAATGCTTTCAGGCTTAGCATATGCCGATGGAAATGCTTTTACACCATTAAACTTTAATGATACAGCATACGGAACAACAACGACTGTATCAAACAAAGCAAATTCAGCAGCTAATACAATTCAAGAAACTGAAGCAACAGGTAATGGAAACATCCAAAATGCAATACAGCAACTTGATAATGCACAAATTGATATCAGAAATGAATTATTGAACGTAAAAACAAAATATGCTGATATTGATGCTCAATATAAATTAATAAAAACAGAGCGTTCAGCATTAAAAAAACAAGTCCGTTCAGTTGAAAAAAGAATCAAAGAAATCGATAAAGCTAAAGAAAAAATCAGAAAAAATATGCTGTAAAAATTATCAATAACACAATATGATAAAGAGGGTGGCTAAAAAGTCACCCTCTTTCAATAACATTATCACTTTGTTCTTTTGTAAGCTACTCTTTCAAGAAAGTTTCATAATTTCTTGCAAGCAGGTGTGTTCTTATTTGATTAATTAGATCCAACGCAACACCAACCATGATTATTAGTGACGTAGCACCAATGCCTTGAAACGTTGTAATCTTTGTTGCATAGCTTGCAAAAGCCGGCACTAAAGCTATAAAACCCAGTGCTATTGCACCAATAAAAGTAGTTTTAGTAAGTATTTTATCTAAAGCATCAGCTGTTGGTTTACCGGGTTTTACACCTGGAATAGACGAGCCATATTTTTTAAGATTATCTGCTATTTCTTTTGGCTGCATATTAGGCATGATTGAAGCATAAAAGAATGTTAACGCAACAATCATTAAGAAATATATGGCATAATATGTAAGTCCGCTCGGATTAAATATTTTATTCAAATACATAAATACAGTTTCTGCTATACCTGTCAAATGAGCCTGACCAACAAGACTTAATACGGTAGATGGGAATAACAGTATTGCTATTGCAAAGATAATCGGCATAACTCCACCCGGATTTAACTTGAACGGAATATAAGTATTAACTCCGCCATATACCTTATTACCGACCTGTCTTTTAGGGTTAACTATTATTACTTTTCTTACAGCTTCTTGCATAATTACGATAAAAATCATAGTTACAAAGAAGATAAGAAGTAATAAGGCAAGTCCCCACATTAGAGAAGATTCTTGCTGAACCATCAAAGCAGTTCTTGAAAAGTAAAGCGGAATACCGGATATAATACCAACAAAGATGATGAGCGAACCACCGTTACCGATACCCTTTTCTGTAATCAACTCAGACATCCACATTACAAGAACCGAGCCTGCTGTAAGTGAAACTATTGACGAGATGTAAAACATTGTATGATTTACACCCGGCATTATTGAATTTGGAAGATGAACAAGATAGCTCATAAAGATTATTCCTTGAAAAATAGCAAGAACAACTGTAAACAATCTTGTATACTGAGATAATTTGCGCCTGCCAGCCTCACCATCTTCTTTTTGAAGTTTTTCCAATGACGGTATAATTACTGCCATTAATTGTATAATAATTGATGATGTTATGTATGGTCCGATACCTAAAGCAAAAATAGAAACCTTGCCTAACGCACCACCTGTAAATAAGTCTAAAAACCCTAACAAGTTATTTTGAGCAGCAAGGTTTGCAAATGCTGTATTATTAATACCATACACAGGTAAATGAATACCAAAACGGAACAACACCAACATACCAAAAGTAAATATTAATTTCTCCTTTAAGCCTGATGCGTTCCACATTGACATCAAATCTGCCGTCGTAGGCATTCTCATAGTTGCCATTTATAAAATCCCCTTTTTTATAACTAATAAAATTGAAAATGGAAAACTTAAAATCAACTAAAGATTCTTTGTGAAATTATTTATCATTTTCCATTTTACATTTTCCATTTTCAATTAAAACAATATTTTTGGCTTAGTTTTCATTAAATAAGCTCAATTTTTCCGCCTGCAGCTTCAATTTTTTCTTTAGCAGAAGGAGTTACATAGTTAGCCTTAATAGTTAGAGCTTTTTTGATTTCGCCATTACCTAAAATCCTTAAGCCTTCGCTAGAAGGATGAGCTTTTTTAGCTGCCTTTAGAGTTTCCAAAGAAATTTCTTCTAAATTAAGAGCATCTAATCTGCCAACATTAATTGCTTCATAGTTAATCTTATTTATAATTTGGAATCCTTTCAATTTTGGAAGTCTTCTGTATGCCGGCATTTGTCCGCCTTCAAAACCTCTTTTTGAAGTTCTGCCTGATCTTTGTCCTTCACCATTATTACCTCGGCTTGAAGTTTTACCGCATCCTGATGAACGACCACGACCAACTCTTACTGTTTTTTTGGTTGCACCTTCAGCAGGTCTTAAATCTGTTAATTCTATTTTATCTGTCATTTTTCTAGTCCTTTTCTATTAACTTATTTTGTTACTTCTAATAAGTGTGAAATCTTGTTAACCATACCCATAATAATAGGGCTTTCTTCATGTTCAACAACTTGATCTTTTTTTGTAAAACCTAAAGCTTTAGCAACTTTGCGTTGAGCTTCAGAGCATCCGATTAAACTCTTTACAAGTTTAATTTGTATTTTTTTATTTGCTGTTTTTGCCATTTTTACTTTCCTTTATATATTTATCGTTAAATTGATTACTTAAATAAGCCTATTAGTTTAATAACTCAGCCATTGTTAAACCACGTTTTTTAGCAACATCAGAGAACATTCTTAAAGACTTAAGAGCATCCATTGTAGCATATGCTGCATTAAGAGGTGATTTTGAACCTTGAGATTTTGTTAAAATGTTTTCAATACCTGCAAGTTCCAAAACAGGACGAACTGCACCACCTGCAATAATACCAGTACCTTGAGATGCAGGTCTTAACATTACCTTACCGGCACCTGAACGACCCACAATCGGATGAGGAATTGTAGTCTTAAATATAGGAACAGTAATTAGGTTCTTTCTTCCGTCAGCAATAGCTTTTTGAATAGCAATGATAACTTCAGCAGCTTTGGCACAGCCTACACCAACTTGTCCTTTTTTGTTACCTACAATAACAACAGCACGGAAACTCAATTTTTTACCACCCTTAACAACCTTTGTTACACGGCTAATTTGAACAACTTGTTCTTTCCATTCTGACTCAGGTTTTGCTTCTTGAGTTTCAACGTTTTTCTTTCTGTTTCTTTGTTTCTTTGAAGGAAGTTTTGTAACTACTTCTTCTGTTACATCTTCTTCAACTTCTGCTTTTTCTTCAGTTACTTCTTCAGCAGTTTCTTCAACAACTTCTTCTGTAACATTTTCAATTTTTTCTTCAGACATGTTATACCTTTCTAATCCTTTAACAGTTGTAACACTACTTTTTTCGGCTTTTAATATTTTCTGCAATTGAATATAAATTGTCAATACAAAAGTGCCGATTCTTCGGTACTTCAAACATATTCAATTGTGGGTTATTTTCTGACATGAAGATTTTAGTATAAACATATTTTTAATGCAAGCTTTTGGGGCAAATTTAAACAATAAATTTACATTTAATAAAAAAAGGTACAACAACTGTCATACCTTTTTAATAGTTGAAATGTACAAATTCACGTCTATTTTTTAACGTCAAACATTTGCTTTATACCATCTACAGAACTTAATATTCCTGTAGCTTCATATGGCATATAAACAACTTTATTATCTTTGCCGCTAGTAATAGCCTTCATCGTTTCTAAATATTTCATTGCAATAAGATATTTGTCCGGTTGGCCTTTATCAGCAAGTGCATTGATAATTCTTTGAATTGCTTCTTTCTCACCGTCTGCCTCAAGTATACGAGCCTGTGCAACACCTTCTGCGCGCAAAATATTTGCTTGTTTATCACCTTCAGCTCTGTTAATAGCAGCTTCTTTTTCACCTTCTGCTTTTAAAACTGCAGATTTTTTAAGACCTTCCGCTTCAAGAATTGCAGCACGTCTGTCACGTTCTGCTTTCATTTGTTTTTCCATAGCAGACTGAATATCACTTGGAGGAATAATATCTTGAAGTTCTACTCTGTTAACCTTTACACCCCATTTGTTTGTTGCATCATCAAGAATTGCCCTAAGTTCATGGTTTATTTTATCTCTTGAAACTAAGCTTTCATCCAAATCAAGTTGACCAACGAGATTTCTCAAATTTGTTTGCGTAAGCTTTTCTATAGCCTCGGGTAGATTTTGAATCTCATACACTGCAGATTTTGGATCAATAATTTGAAAATACAAAAGTGCGTTAATACTTATAGAAACATTATCTTTAGTAATTACGTTTTGACGGGGAAAATCATACACAGCTTCTCTTAAGTCAATTCTGGTTTTCTTTTCAATATACGCATATTGAGAGCCATCAAAACCCCTTTTTGTAGTTTTCCAATCAATAGCTCGTGGTGCTTCAAGAATTGGAATAATAAAGTTAAAGCCTGATTCCAAAACCCTATCAAATTTACCGAGTCTTTCAATTACAACAACTTCTGCTTGTTGAACAATAACGATTCCTTTTGAAATAAAGAGTAACGCTAATGCTATCAAAAATACAGAAAAAACAAAACCAAATTCCATAAAAACTCCTTTCTTATTTTATGTTTTTTATGCTTGTTTTCTTACATACATTATTAAACTGTCATTTTTTACAATTATAACTTCAGTACCTGCTGGAATCGTAGAACCGTCTTCTGTTCTTGCGCTCCATCTTTCATCATATATAGATATAACGCCATTGTCTTGCGAAACATCTTCTATTACTTTAGCTCTTTTACCTATATATTTGTCGTTGATTCCGGTTTCAATACCTTTTCCATTTCTCCTCAATAAAAGCGGCCTTAAAAATGCAAATGACAAGAAAGAAAATACGAAAAATACCAACACCAAAGCCGTCATACTCGATGTATAAATTGAAACAACTGCCGTTATAAATGCTGCTAGTGCAAAATTCAAAAAGAACATACTCGGAATAAACAATTCTAAAAAGACAAAAATTATTCCGCAAATTGAAATAAACTCCCACAAAGTCATATATACTCTCCCTTTAAAAATATTTAAAAGCCGAAAACAGCATTCCATAAAAACAAAAAACTATTTTCGGCATAAATTCAAATTTTATTCACCTATAAGTTCATTAATTTCTGCAACCATTTCTTCTGCATCAAAACCATGAACTTTTGCACCTGCTTCAAGATTTTCAAATCTAGCAGCTGCACAACCTAAACAACCCATACCATATTTTTGAAATACCATTGCAGCCTCAGGATGAGCTTGAACTATTTCTATAATTCCCATATCTTTTGTAACTTTTGCCATTTTTTACTCCTTTATATTGACTATATAACAACAATCATTAAAACAACATTGTAATTATATCATAGAATATTTAGAAAGGATACAGATGAACAGAAAACTTCAAAATTTGTTTAACTTTGTAAATGATAATTTTGGCAAAGATAACACTATTATAGGATTGAGCGGATTTAAAAATAAAGCAGAATACGTATACATAGATATCCCAAAAGAAATAAGAAAAACATTTATACAAAATATTGAAAAAAATTACTTATTGCTATGATTACACTATTCGATAAAAATCGAAATGTTTAATTCTTAGAAGACGTGCAATAAAAGACATCGGAAAAACTTCTACTGTTGTTTTTAGTTTTTGAGCTTTTTGATTATATAATTTTGCTGATACCGCCACTTTATTGTCAAACTCTAAATATGAATTAATGACTTCTTTAAGATTATCGTCAGCAGAATCGTAAGCTTTTTTTGCAGCATCTTTTGCTATTTTAAAAATTTCACATTCATAAGCAATTCGTCTGTCTGCATCGGATATTGAATTGCCAAGCGTAATTGCCTCTTGTTTTAAATTGTCAATGCGCTCTGCTAATATATTGTCGATCATTTGTGCTTTTTGCAATGAATCTATAAGTATATTTATATTTTCATAGTGCTTTTGAATTATTTTATACATTTTATTGAGCATATTTAGGACATCCTGACGCTTGTATACTAAATTAATATACGCATAAGCAAATCTTAAAACAGCAATAATAACTATTACAGCTAAAACTATTAGTACCGTTCGCATTCATAACTCCTTCACACATTCAAGTTAAAATATACCACCATATGTTTATCATGTAAAGCAAAAGATTTCATTGACATGCCACTTTTAATGTTACTTTACCCTGCAGCATCTTTTTGTTATAATCAAACAGGAATTTGTATAGGAGTAAATATGGAAAGATTTGTAGGGCTAATTGGCATAGTTGTTATATTTTTAATAGCATTTCTTATGTCTAATAACAAAAAAGCTATTAACTTAAAAACAATCGGAATGGGTTTTCTGCTACAAATATTACTTGCTGTATTTATATTCAAAGTTCCGCTGGGAGAAAAAATGTTTCTTCTGATTGGAGAATTTATCCGCAAGATTCTTGAATTTGCATATGAGGGCGGGACTTTTGTATTTGGTCCTCTATTGAATAATATCCGACTAGGTGAATTGTTCGGAAAAAATAGCAGCATTTTCACACTACAATTAATCTGTTCAAGCATTTTCATGATGGTGCTTGTAAACATACTTTACTACTACGGTATAATGCAAAGAATTGTTGCCGTTCTCGGCAAAGCAATGAATAAAGTTATGAAAGTCTCAGGTGCAGAAGCTCTTTCAAATGTAGCCAGTGCTTTTGTAGGACAAATCGTTGCTCAAATTATGATTAAACCATATTTGGAAAAACTTACACGTTCTGAACTTTTAGCTTCAATGGCAGGCAGCATGGCTTGTATATCAGGTGCAATAATGCCAATATACATCGGAATGGGTATTCCTGCACACTACTTATTAGCTTCATCAGTTATGGCAGCCCCCGGAGCATTAATTCTTGCAAAAATCATTTATCCTGAAACCGGTGAACCTGAAACACGTGATAACATTAAAATATCCAAAAGAAAGACTTTTACTAATGTTTTTGACGCAATATCGAATGGAGCTGGAGATGGTATGAAAGTTGCTATTAATGTAACTGCAATGATATTGGCTTTAGTTGCTCTTGTAGCTTTTATTGACTGGGTACTTGGACTTGGCGGCATGCTTCTGTACAAATATATCCCAGGTGCTTCTAATTTTGGATTCCTGACACATTTATCGCTAAGTTATATACTTGGTAAAATATTTATGTGGTTCGCTTTGATTTTAGGAGTGCCATTTAAAGACGCATCTATCGTCGGTTCATTAATGGGAACTAAAATTGTTTTAAATGAAATGGTAGCTTATATTAATTTAACTCAGGTTGCCTCAACTCTACAAGCCAAAAGCTTCATGATAGCAAGTTTCGCACTATGCAGCTTTGGAAACTTCGGTTCCATTGCCATACAAATTGGAGGCATTGGAGAATTGGCTCCAAATCAAAGAAAAAATTTGGCAAGGTTAGGACTGAGAGCGTTAATATGCGGCACATTAAGCTGTTACTTATCTGCCGCAATAGTTGGAGTATTATTATAGAGAAGAGATCTCTCGTTCCAAGTTCAAATTTATACTGTTAATATTATTTAATTTATCCGATATAATAGTCAAAAGCGAAATATATTGGTTCCGCTCTTCACTCACTTTTGCAGTATAAATTTTCGGCATGCCATAATATTCACCGTTAAATTCTCTTTCTTGACAATATATTTTTGTAGCGTTAACTAATGCATTTGTATCATATAATTCATTAAAAACTTTATCTTGATATGACAAAGCGTCACTTTTACGATTTTTTTTCATAACAGCTTTCTCCATTAAATCTTTTTTATATATCCAGTAATTCTAATTCCTATTAAAAGTATATAACGCACGAAAAAAATATAGTTAATATATTTTCCAATATAAAATTTTAGATAATAATAATATTTTTTATGTTAAAATTAGATTGGATGAGGGGAAAAATATGGATTTTAAAAAAATATTATTTAAAACAAATTCAATAGATGTAGAAAAAGCTCTTCCGGATGCTTTAATATATACAAATAAAGACGGTAAAATCCAATGGGTAAATGACGTTGCATCAGAAATCTTTGAAACTTCAAAAATGCACCTTATGACATCTAATATTGCAGATTTTATTGAAAATGCAGTTAGTATTATATCGAATGCTGTTATTATGCATAAACCGGTTATTACAAAATTAAAAGATAAAGAAATGTATTACGATATGACCGTTAGAGAGATTGAAGACGGCTACGTTTTAGATTTTCGTGCTGCATGGGATAAATCGGAGCCAATAATAGAAGAACCTAAAGTTATTAACAGAGAAAAAAATAACTTTCTTATAAAATTATCAAATGATTTAAAAGCGCCTATTCAATCAATTGTAGGTTTTTCTCAGGCAATGTCTGACGGTCTCGGCGGCGAAATGAGCGAACAACAAGAAAAATACATTAGAATAATCAACAAAAACTCAACAGATTTAATGTATTTTGTAGGCAAGCTTTTGGAACTTTCACAAACAGAATCAACTAATTATAAACCTGAAAGAAAACCAATTGATGCTTATGCGCTTGTTCAATCAATTGTTAAATATAATGAACAATTGTTCAAGGGAAAAGATGTAAAAATATCTGTGAAACAAGAAGAAAACTACAAAAAAAATATTTCTACAGACCAAGAACTTTTAAAAAATATAGTGCAAGATTTATTGGAAGTCATGCTGAAATCACTAGATATGGGCGAAATAGTAATAAATTTATCAACTCCTGAGGAAGAAGAGATTACCCCAAAAGGACTTCCGGCAGGAACTTACACAAAACTTTCAATTTCAAGCAATTCATTTCTGCTCACTGAAAATGATTTAGATTGTATGTTTGATCCGTACAGAATTCTTGATTCCACAAACAGAAAAAATGTTTTAAGAGCAATTGTTTTAGCATCTGTAAAAAATTATACACAAGCTTTAGGCGGTATTATTTGGACAGAATCTCAAATTTTAAAAAGCACGAGTTTGAATGTTATTATTCCTGAAGGTTAAAACTCAGTTATATTGTTATAAGTAATGGAGCTTAAACTAAATGAGCAGTGTCGTTTTAAAAAACTTAGTTAAAAGTTATGATGGCAAAAAAAATGTAATTGATAATATTGATTTAGAGATAAAAGACAAAGAATTTATTGTTCTTGTAGGGTCCTCCGGTTGCGGAAAATCTACAATTTTGCGTTTGATATCCGGACTTGAAGAAATCACCTCCGGTGAAATACTGATAGACGGAAAAGTTGTTAACAATATTCATCCTAAAGACCGTGATATAGCCTTTGTTTTTCAAAGTTATGCTCTTTATCCGCATATGAGCGTATATGACAATATTGCTTTCGGTTTAAAAATGAGAAAGTACGATAAAAAAACTATTGACTCAAAAGTTCGTGATGTTGCAAAATCACTTAATCTTGAAGATTTGTTAGATAGAAAACCTCGCCAGTTATCAGGCGGGCAGCGCCAAAGAGTTGCTTTAGGAAGGGCAATTGTCAGAAATCCTAAAGTTTTTCTCATGGATGAACCATTATCGAATCTTGATGCAAATCTTCGTGTACAAATGCGTTCGGAAATAAAAAAATTACATCAAAAACTTCAAACAACATTTATTTATGTTACACATGACCAAACAGAAGCACTTACAATGGGAGATAGGATTGTAGTTCTTGATAAAGGAAAAATTCAGCAAGCTGATAGTCCAGAAGAAATATATAATAACCCTAAAAACAAATTTGTCGCAGGATTTATTGGTCAAATGAACTTTATTGATATTAATATCCAAAATGGAAAATTTAATATTGAAGGAATTGAATTTAATATAAATAAAAATATTGAAGGAGAGGCTATAATTGCAATTCGTGCCGAAAAAATGATTGCTGGGGATAAGTCAATCACAGTACCAATAGATATAGTAGAGATGACAGGGGGAGAAAGAATAGTTTATTTCAATCTAAATAACAATAAATGCTCTGCAAGAATTCCTTTGGATTATTTTATAAATGATAGTATTACATTAAGATTGTCAGAAGAAAATATGTATTTTATTGATAAGAATAGCGAAAATATTATTTAATTAACAGCATTTAGTTGAATACTGTTAATTATACGTGAAAGAGGGTAATACAGGTATGAAAAAATACAGGGTATATATAATATCAGTTATAATTATAGCAGTTTTGTGCATATCGATATGTTTTATACCAATCGGAGCATCAAAACTTATACCTATAGTTGAAAAACAAATAACACAAGAGCTTGGTGTAAAAGCACACATAGAAAAATTGATTTTTAGATTTGGTCCTTCTCTCAAAATTAAAGCTCCGGTTGTGCATCTAATGTATGAAGACGGACAAAAATTTGCGCAACTTGATAATGTAAAATTTTTCGTTAATTGGTCTACTTTACTAAAGAATGACGTACAAGTTAAACGAATATATGCAGATAAATTAATCATTAAAACAAATTCAACTGATAAATATTTAAATAATCTATTAGAAAAAATAAATAAGAAAAATTATGAAGAGTATCCTAATCTGCAACTGAAAAATTACAGTATAAGCTACAATTATCCGGAAAAAAATAATTTGTATATGATTAAAGGTTCAAACCTTGAAATCGCAAAAATTGAAAGCTATAAAAATTTAAAACTTATAACAGATGGGGATTTCTATATCAACAACAAACAATATATAAACTACAATTTATCAATAACTCCGAATATTACAATGGATAAGAATTCTAAGACTAATTTAAATATCCAAGAATTTGTAGATCAAATCAAAAACTTAGATTTTCATTCTGATATTATTGCTGATTTAAAACTTTATTATAATAACGAAAAAGAAATACAAATATCAGGATTAATCAATATTGATAATATTTCAGCATTAGATTTAGAAAAGAAAAATCCTAAAAGCTTTGTATATCTCACATTTTTAGGTAATAAAACAGGCATACTTTCTAATATTTATACATCTTCCGATAAAAAAATATATGCAGAAGGAATGATAAATAACTCTAAAAAACCTGAAATTGATTTAAAAGTTAAAACAGATGAAATTATTCTGCCTGATATGTATAAAAAAATTAAGCTATTGGTTGATTGTTCAAAATACAAAGGCTTAGAACTCACGTCAGGAAAGTTAAATGCTGATTTTAATATAAAAGGTGATTTAAGTAAGCTCAAATCAACAGGATATTTAACAATCAGTGACGCAGCAATAAATGCAAATGGTGTCAATATAAAAAATATTAATTCTAATGTAGATTTTTCAAATAACACAATTAACATTTCAAATGCAATCGGTTATGTCAATGATGCACCTATAATGTTAAAAGGGCAAATTAAAAAAGAAATTGACCTGCAAATATTAATGGATAAGGTAGAATTAAAAAACCTGCTGCCTAAAAATCACGGTGTAGAAAACGGTTTAATCTCTTTAGATGCTAATATCAAAGGTACATTTGATAATATTGTTCACAAAGAAAATATCCGTATTGATAAGTTTAAAGCTAAACAAAATAACAATTCAGTACAGTTTGATTCATTAAATATAAACACAAATAAAGATAATATTGCTTTAGTGTCAAATATTATAATAAAACCAAAGTTAACAGAAATAATCAAAATCCCATCTCTTAAAATTTTAGTGGAAGGTGATAGAATTAATATAAATAGTGCAAATATTTTTATGCCTAATTCTAAATTACAAGCACATGCGGATATTTCAAATATTGGTACTAAAAATACTATCTTTAACTTAAATATCGACGGTTATATTAATTCAAAAGATTTAAGCAGCATAACAACAGTATCTTCAATATACCCTGTGAAAATAAATATATATGGCTGTAAAGATATTCAAAATATAGAATCTCAAATCCAAATGGCAGATGCACTTATATTAGATGAACCTTCACTAATCAATTTTGAAGGCAAAGTTGAAAAAGATAATCTAAAAATAGAAGACTTAAGCGTTCTGACTTTTAATGATAAATTTTCAAATAATTTAAAATCAAATATTAAAGGAAATAAAAAACTTATACTTACAGGAAATATAGAAAATTTTGAAAATCCGGTATTTAAAAATATTAGAATTTTTGTTCCACAGCAATTAAATCTAAATATTAATGACACTATTGCGCAAATTAAAGGAGATTTATTTATAAACGGTTCTGTTAAACAACCCGAAATAGTTGGTCAAATTACTGCAACAAATATAATCAACCAATTTATGCAATTAGCAGTTAGCAACGCTATAGTTGATTTTAACAAAAATATTGCTATCCTTAATGCACCTGTTGTAAAAATAGGTGATTCCAGTGCAGGAATAAACGGAACTATTCTGACAGATTTTTCAAAAGGTATACTAATTAAAAATATAGGTATTAAATCAAAATATCTTAATACCAATACGGTTTTAATGTTTAAAGAAAATCCTATTCTGGCAAGTTATCCAATTACTGTTCAAGACGGAAAGTTCTATATTGAAAGAGCTGCAGCTGCTATTTATGATGGTGAACTTAATCTGTCTGCATTAAATGGTGACTTTAAAATGGAAAAAAATATTTTAGATATAAAAAATCTTTCAGCAGAAATGTTCAATGGAAAAATTGCAGGTAATCTAAACTATAATTTATCTAATAATAATTTTAATTCTAAAATGCAAGCAAGAAATGTCAGCGCATCACCAATATTTGCTTTGATTACAACTAAAAAAGATGCCCTAAGCGGTGCAATGGATTTTGATGCAGATGTCAATGGTAATTTACAATCAAAACAAAGTATAAACGGTAATATAAAATTTATAGTTCACAATGGTCATCTTGGAACTTTAGGTAAACTTGAGCATTTGTTATATGCTCAAAACGTTATTGCCGATAGTATGTTACGAACATCTTTGAGCGGTATTACAAAAGCAATAACATTAAAAGATACAGGTTTATTTAGGTTTTTACGAGGTGATATTACAATGAAAAACGGTATTGCCAATATTAATTTACTTCAGTCACAAGGGCCTTTAATGGCAATGTTTATTAAGGGAGAATATAATCCGCAAACAGACTATGCCAAATTAAACATACTCGGAAGAATTTCAGATGAAATTGTAGAAAGCTTAGGAGCTTTTGGTGAATTTTCATTTAATAAATTAATGGTAATGCTCACAGGAGAAGAAAATAATAATTTTAGCTTGCCGGCTGAAGATATTGAAAAATTACCTCAACTGCAAGCACGAAATACAAAAGAATTCAAAGCTGTAATAAACGGAATCCTTGAAAAACCAAGTTCCGTCATTCGATTTAATTGGATTTCATACTCACATAAATCATTGAAACAAAAAGAAGTTCCGCTTACAAATACAAAACTTCCTGATTTTCTTGAATCATTGCCATATTAAGATTTGTAAACAATTTAAGTTTGCAGAAGAAGCTGCAAAAGCAGGATACAAAAATTCAAACGGAACTGTAAATTTATTTTTAGCAAATGAGGATGCGGAAAAAGTCGAAAAATGACAATTTTTCAAACTTGCTTGGTTGTCGGCGAGAAACGAGTTTCGAATTGCTTGCGCAATTCTGTCACTCTCTGCCGACAATCCGCTTTTCAAATCCG
>CADBTL010000027.1 GCA_902797575.1 uncultured bacterium | reverse complement strand
TCATTTTTACATAATACCCAACGGTAAATTTCATGTGCAACATTAATAAGAAATTCTTCTTTATAATATTCCGAATTAAATTGATATGCCCTTATGGCATTAATTGTTTTGCAATATTCAAAATTTAATGCACAATCATCTAATGCTATTAAAACAACTTTTATATTCTCATTTCTACACAGTTTATTATAATATTCATTCCACTTGTCGTTAGTCAATGAATACTTGCTAATGAGCATAAATACAATTGTTTCATTTGATTGAGAATCAAATTCTTCAGGAATCGTATCATCTAAACTTGTGTTATAAAATACAGGGATGTTTATAAACCTGGAATACGGTTTATCGGCATCTCTTTGCAAAGATTTATAACAAAAAGAAAGACTTTCTTCTATTCTTGTTTTATCTTTTGGATGGTAAACAAAAAACACAGATAAAGGTTGTTTATATGGCATAATGAACTCCTAACTTTTTATCCAATATTCCAATGATGTTTTATTACCTGTTTCTGCATCTTGGACATACCATAGCCCTCCATATTGAATGATACGATTATAAAGTCCCATATATTCCTGTTTGGGCCATTCTGCTTCTTCATATTCAGTTTTAGGTAATAATGCAATTTTTTTTGGAGTCTTGTCCATATCTGCAAGACCAACTTCCCAAGGAATCCATTTACTATTTCTACTATTTTCGCTAACTAAAACAATAACTTTAGAACATTTTTTCATTTGGATTTTCAATTTTTGTGCAGTTTCAGTGCTTGGTTTAGCAGGAAGAGTAATATCATTTAAATCGATATAAACGTCAGCTCCTAAACTTTTTAAAAAAGCAATCACACCTTTCAAACTTGGTTTGTCTTGACTTGAATGTGATAAAAAGACACTACATATTGGAGAAACATAAGAAGCCTTGTTAATATCACAATTTTCAAGAATTATAGTCCTTCTCTCTGAATAATTTTTAACATCTGATTCATTAAAATATCTCATGATAACTCCTTATTTGATTTTTTATATTCTTTCATTACTAAAAAACTAAATTGTATTCAAGTTGTAATCTTGAATTATTTATTTTATCAGACTGATTATCTTTTCGCCAAAATGCATCCTCAATCCAAGTTTGTATATTATAATTCCTTAAATTTACCCTTTGAAAAGCTTCTTGCCAAGTATATAATTGTGCATAACCAGTTTGCAAATTGTCGTAAAATCTCGCAGGAAGAGTATCTTTATTAAATCCTCTACCTAAAAGATAGTAGTTTTCAAATGACGAATAATAAGTTGGCAATAAAAGCCCCATTAAACCAGAGTGACCATTAGCTTTGTCAGTTAATCCTGCATAAATTTCCCAATCGACATGTTTTCTCTTATAGGTTTCAGCACCTATCAAAACAATTATAATCGTACTATTAGAAATTTTGTCTTCACGTATTAATCTTTTTACATATTCGTCGCTTAAATCATTGCTATAATCTCCAAGCTGAACTGCTTGACTAATTATTATATCTTGTGTTTTTCTTTCAAAATCAAGTTTATAAAACTCATCTTTCTCTGTATGATGATAACTTATGAAAACTTTATGTCTTATCATATTATTACTCCCTTATTCGTATTTTTCAGAAAATAACACTCCCGAACTAAATTAAAGATTATTGTAATTGAATTATTCCATATTTTCCTTCATTTGTGGTCGAGAATTTTCTATTTTATTACTTTCATTATTTTTTCTATCAAAAGCTGCATCGATATAATCTTTAATCATATATTCGCCATTGTTATTTGTTCGAAAAACGTCTTCCCATTTATATATTTTTGCGTATTTTGTACTCAAATTATCATTAAGGCGTTGGGGAATTGTATTAATGTGATACTTATTTTCATCTAAATCAGAGTTTTCAATAGCACTATAATATGTCGGTAGAAGTATACCGATCAATCCTGAATGCCCTCCAACTTTTTCAGTAAGTCCTGCATAAATTTCCCAATCAACATGTTTTCTTTTGTAAGTTTCTGCGCCTATTAAAATTACAACCACACTGCTCAGTGAAACATTATTTTCTTGTATAAGTCTTTTTACATATCCATCAGATAATTCTTCATCATATTCTCCTTCATGTACAGATTCGTTTATAAATAAATGTTCAAAAGTATCTTCAAATTTTTTTTTTGTACTTTTCATCATTTTTATGGTGATAACTGATAAAAACCCTGTGTTTTGTGTCCTCTGATTCATTAGCTTCAAATTTTACATTCATACTTCTACCTCCATTTAATTATACCATTATACAAAATATCTGCATTTTTGTCTAAATTCAATATTGTTTTTGAAGTTGCAATCTAATTGTATTTTCTGTTCTTTCTCTGTACTTTCTGGTACATAAATTCTCCATCGGCGTTTATGGTTTTAATAAACTATAGCAGTATTTTTATATATTTTAATACAGATAGCTCTAAACATAAAAATTTAAAAATAATAAAAACAAAATTATTAGAAAATGTTATGTAATTTAAATTGTTACATTTCTTCATGACTTGCTTTTTGTTAAAAATACTGATTTTTCAATAAAACATGATGTTTTTATTGAAAGTGCTATAAACAGAGCATTAGGGTTGATTTTAGTCCCACCATGGGTTATAATTATAGTGTACTCATGCTCAAATATGAGATAGGGCATAGGCCTGCTAGACAGGTTCCCTTAGTACAAAAGCAAGTAAGTGTATGCTTTA
>CADBTL010000026.1 GCA_902797575.1 uncultured bacterium | reverse complement strand
GAGTGGGTTTGTTTTCTGCATCCTAATGGTCTTTTTTAGTGTTTATTATCTAGGAGTTTATATGATTTTTGGGGTTATTAGTTTTGCCATTTATATTTTCGTTTTTTATTAGTGTTTGGACTACACTTAATGTGTCCTTTATTATTATTGCACATCACTTTTTAAAGTCAACACTTTGTTTCGATATAAAACATTAATCAAATGTAAAATTGCGTAGAAAGTAATAATTGCCAGTATTATAGGCTCTTCACAATTCTTAATAAATACATTTACAATTATTAATATGATTTATGCTACAATATAGGAGAAGTTATTATTAAATTAAGAAAGGGAAAAGCTTTATGGAAAAATTGGCAGATATCGGAGTTTTTGGCGGTTCGGGATTTTATAAATTTTTAGATGATATTAAAGAAGTTCAGGTAGAAACACCGTATGGTATGCCATCAGAAAGCTTGTTTATAGGCAAAGTCGGGGCTCATAATGTTGCGTTTATGCCGAGACACGGCAGGCATCATACAATATTACCGCATCTTATCAACTATCGTGCCAATGTATGGGCAATGAAAGAAGTTGGATGCAAGAGAGTAATATCGCCATGTGCTGCAGGCAGTTTGCAGAAACATGTTGAACCGGGACATTTTGTAATTTGTGATCAGTTTGTTGATTGGACAGATGGTCGAAAATCAACATTTTTTGAAGGGCCTGTTGTTACTCATCCTTCTGCAGCAGATACATATTGTCCGGAGCTTAGACGTATTGCAATAGATACTGCTAAAGAACTTGGAATTACAGTTCATGAAACAGGCACTGTAGTTGTAATAAACGGACCTCGTTTTTCTACAAAAGCAGAATCAAAATTTTTTACGAACCAAGGTTGGGAAGTTATAAATATGACAGCATTTCCTGAAGCATATTTAGTGAAAGAAATGGATATGTGTCCATTAAACATTTCTTTAATAACCGATTATGATGCAGGTTTGGTGGGAGATGTTCCCCCTGTTTCACACGGAGCTGTTATTGAAGTATTTAATAAAAATATTGATAATTTGAAAAAACTGCTATTTACAATGATAGAAAGGATTCCTGCAGACAACGATAAATGTGATTGCAGAAATACAAAGAAAAATTCACAATTATGATAAGCAGAAAATAGGAGATAGTTTATGAATATAAGATACGCAATTAATAATTTATTTTATTTTTATTATCTTTTATTAATTATCAGAATTTTTTTAACTTGGATTCCAAATATTGATTGGGATTCACAGCCATTTAGATTTATGTGTTCATTAACTGATCCTTTTTTAAATATATTTAGAGGAATCATTCCACCGATAGGTGGGGCTTTAGATATATCGCCCATTCTTGCTTTTTTTGGATTACAGTTGCTTCAAATCGTTATTAATTCACTTCTTGGTACTTTGGGTTTTTAATGATTTATATCATAGACAAAAGAAAATATATAAAGTAGAATTAGAGTAGGCTAAAGGGAGACAAAAATGAAAAAGAAATTATTTTGCTCATTGATAGCAAGTTTTATAATAGTATTAGGTAATGCATTTGCTTCTGAGAATGTTCAGGAGCAGTCAAAAGTTGATGAAACTTTAGAAACGGTTTCTGTAATGTCACAGGCTGCAGCTGAAAAAACAGCTGAAAGTGTAAAATCAGGTTCTAAAAAAGCTGCAATATTCATTAAAGAAAAAACTACAACTGCAGCAGAAAAAGCAGCACCACATATAAAAAGCGGGGCTGACAAAGCGAAAAAAGCAACTGTTAGAGGTGCGAATAAAGTTTCAAATGCAACTGCAAAAGGCATAAAAAAAGCAGGTGAAAAAATGCAAAAGTCTGCTGATAAAACTATTGAAAAAACAGATAAAGCTCTTGCAGAGACAGAACCAAAGTGCAATTGTAAATGCAAATGTGTTTCCGATGAAAATTGCAATTGCGAAAAATAGTTATATAAACGTATTTATAGTTAGTGGTTTAATTGTTTAATAGAATAGACAAAATTATCATGTCTAAAAGAGGACTATATGTTTAATTGTATAAAAGAAAGTTTTAAAATTACGAATATGAATTTGATAATAGCAACACCGCTTATATTATTTTCATTAATATCAACATTATATTTAATTTTTTCATCAGGAAAAAGTATTATTGGTAATATATTTACTATTGCATTATTTTTCTTAATGATTTCAGCATTTTTATCCGGATGGTTTTATATGGTAATGAAAGCTGTAAAAGAGCCTACTGTAGATAAAAATAATCTTATATCTGAAAGTTTTTTTTCCGGTGTCGGTGAATACTTTGTTCCTATAATGGGTATGATTATTATAATGGCCGTTATTTCATCAATAGTGATAGTAGCAGCAACTTTTTTGGGAAAATATTACATAGGGAATCCGGGCATATCATCAACAGAACTTTCTAATGCTTTATATAGCATTGATACAATGAAGAAATTTGTTGAGTCTTTAACACAAGAACAACTGATAAAAATTAATTTATGGAATGCATTGTTATTTATTGCTCTCCTAATAAATGAGTTTGTTATTATGTTATATGCACCTTCTATATTTTTCAAAAAGAAAAATCCTTTTATTGCGTTTTTTATATCTATAAAAGATTTATTTAGCAGACATTTCTTTAAAAATATTGGAATATTTTTATTTATATTCATTATTTATACAACTTTATCTACTTTGACTACTATTTTTAATAATAATATCATTGCGCATTTTATACTAACACTTGCCAATTTTTATTTTATTTCTTATTTAGTAGTTTTGGTATTTAATTATTATTACTCAAATTATGCAAAAATAGGATCTAATATCGATCAAAATATTTAAAATTATCATTATGGAAGAGAAAAAAACATTAAAAGTAATAGGTCTGATGTCAGGAACATCTTGTGATTCTATAGATGCCGCATTGTGTGAAGTGTATCCTGATTTGACTGTAAAATTAATTCAGGGTATAAATCATCCATATCCTGAGCATGTACGTGAAAAGATTTTTCAAGCCTTTAGAGATGAGCTAAGTATGAAAGATGTATGTCAACTTAATTTTGCAATTGGTAAATGCTTTGCAGATGCTTGTAATATATTAATTGGAGAATTTGGTAAACCTGATTTAATTTCAAGTCACGGACAAACTATCTATCATTATCCATACGATACAAAGTTAGATAATATTCTGTTAAAAAGTACATTACAAATTGGTGAAAGTTCAGTTATTTCTTTTTTAACGGAATGTCCTACTATTTCCAATTTTAGAGAAAAAGATATAGCTGCAGGTGGTCAAGGTGCGCCGCTGGTTTGCTTTGCAGATGAAAAATGGTTTAGAGGTAAAGAAAAAAATTTTGCAATACAAAATATAGGTGGAATATCAAATGTTACAGTCGTATCTGACAATTGTGATACGTTTGGATTTGATACAGGCTGCGGAAATATCATGATTGATTATTGTACTCAAAAATTGTTTAATCAAAAATATGATAAAAATGGAGAAATCGCAAGAGATGGTAATGTTTGTGAGAGCTGGTTAGACTGTTTATTGCAAGATGAATATTATTATTTGGAACCGCCCAAAACAACAGGAAGAGAGTATTTTTCAACAAAATATGCAGAGAATATATTAAAAAATGCACCAGTTGAACCCAAAGATATTATTGCAACATTAACTGCGCTTACTGCAAAAACAATAGCACAAGCTTATGAAAGATTTATTTATCCAATTTGTGCAATCGACACAGTTGTTATCGGAGGAGGAGGAACCTACAATAAGACAATGATGAAATTCTTAAGACAATATTTACCCAAAAGAATTGAATTAAAAACTCACGAAGATTTTGGCATCTCTAATAATTACAAAGAAGCAATGGCATTTGCTCTGTTAGGATATTGTAATTATTATGGTATACCTAGCAATGTTCCTTCATGTACCGGTGCTAAAAAAAGAGTCGTTCTTGGTAAAATGTGCTGAAACTAATAATCTGTAGTTATGTTTGACAAAAAACATTGATGTGATATACTAAATATATCGCTAGATATGTGTGTTTATATTTTTTATTAGTTAATTGAATGGTTTTATGTAACGTTTGCATAAAACTATTGTTTTATTTTATAAAATAATATATAATCGTGTATATAAATTTATAGGAGAGAATAAATGCTGCCAATTATAACTGAAGAGATTTCATCAGAAATTTTTACTGAAGCTTTTCAAGATATACACTCTTGGAGAAAAAATATGGTTCAATACCTTAAAGAAGAAAATCCTGAAATTAATTCTGCAATATTAGAGGTTGCAAAGCATGATGAAAATATTGATTTAAAAGCAGTTGCGTTAGGTGCGTACCTATCATACAGACTTCTTGAAATTGCAACAGAACAAGAGGGTATTAAACTGGATGCATAAGTTAAGCTCTTACTGAGTTTAATAACTCTTTCGTTTTTATTCTGATTTCATTATCTATATCAAATATTTCATCTAGTGAAATATTTTTTCGAATACTATGTTTTGAAAGCATAGTTTCTACCGCATTTATAATATCAAATAATTTTATTTTTCCATCCAAAAATTCGAATACAGCTTCTTCATTTGCAGCATTTAAACATACTGTTGCTGAACCGCCTGCTTTTCCTGCTTCGTATGCCAAATTCAAAGCTTTAAATTTTTTCCAATCAGGTTCTTCGAAATCTAATCTGGCTATTTCTGAAAAACAGAAACTTTTTGATTTAATTCCCTCAAATCTTTCAGGATAAGATATTGCGTATTGAATAGGAATATGCATGCTTGGAAGCCCAAGTTGTGCAATTACGCTCCCGTCAGCATATTCTATTGCTGAATGCACAATGCTTTGAGGGTGAACAACAACTTTTATTTTGTCATAATCCATATTGAATAAATGATGTGCTTCAATAACTTCAAGTCCTTTATTCATAAGCGTCGCGCTATCAACAGTAATTTTTCTTCCCATGTTCCAGCGGGGATGGGCTAAGGCTTGCTCTATCGTAGCATTTTTCATTTCTTCAACTGTTTTTTTTAAAAATGGACCACCGGAGGCTGTGATTATTAATTTTTCTACCTGTGAAATATTTTTGATGCATTGATGTATTGCACAGTGTTCGCTGTCCACAGGAATTATATTTACTCCCATTTCTTGCGCAAGTGGCATTACTATATCTCCAGCCATAACGAGAGTTTCTTTATTTGCTAAAGCAATATTAATACCGTTTTTTATTGCAGTAATTGTTGGTTTTAATCCAATCTTGCCGGATACTGCTACAAGTATGATGTCATTTTCTTTGTTTGAACAAATCTCTTCAATTGAGAGTGGTGCTGCGCCGTTTATAAGATTTATTTCTTTGGCATAAGCATATTTTGGATGATATTTTTCAATTTGTTTATTTAATAAATCAACATTGCTTCCTGCTGTTAAAGCGATTATTTCGAATTTATCCTGCAGTTTATCAATAACTTCTAATGCTTGTCTGCCAATAGAGCCGGTTGACCCCAATATACTTATTTTTCTTTTCATCATATCTCTCACAATTTTAATTATTCTACATTTATTATACAACGTTAAAAGAGAAGGACAACAGAAAAGTATAATAAAAGAGATTGTCCATGCTTTTGGGACAACCTCTTTTTAGTTATTAAATTCTATAATCAAACTTTAGTCTTCTCTTGCACCACCATTAATTGTATTCAATCGTTTTACAGGATCAGTAATATGCGTTATTCTTAAGCCAAAGTTGTCCTCAATAACGACAACCTCTCCGAAAGCTATCAATTTCCCGTTTGCATACAATTCTACCGGTTCACCGGCAGCTTTATTAAGAGTAACGATAGATCCTTTTGTCAATTCTAAAACTTTTTTAATTGGCAATTCTGTTTTTCCAAGTTCAACGGAAAGTTGTAGTTTAACATCTAATAGTATATTCAAGTTTTGATTCTGTGGACCTTGTACTTGATCCAAATCTTCAAAAGAAGCAAATTGAACCGGTTGCACTGTTATTGTATTGGGATCATTTTGAGGTTCTTCCTGCTCAACCGCAGCATCTTCTTGCCCGTCAAAATTCTCAAATCCGCCAATATGTTCAGAAGCATTGCTTTCATGAACATCAGAACTTGTGTCTCCGGATGTTTCGTTATTTTCAGAATTTAATTCATTCATATCATCGTCATCAAACATAGAAAAACCTCTCTAAAAATAATTTCTTAATATTTCATGCATTTCATCATACACATCAGTTATCTTAACACAAACCTGATTTTTTAATATTCCCGGACGTGCAAAGAACTTCTTTTCATCATTTACTTTTACAATCAAATCATCTTGAACTTTGTTATCAAGTTTTATGATGTCACCTTCTGATAATTGTAAAAAGTCATCTAAAGTAATGCTACATGTACCAAACTGGACTCTTAAATCAACTGTTGATGAATTGATTTTTGATATCATTTTCAATCTTTCATCATTAGTTGCAACAAGACCTTTAGTTTGGAATATATGTTGTGTACTCAAGTGTGTTAAAACAGTTTCTAATACCGGATAAGGGAAACATAAACTAAACAAGCCAAAGTGTTTTCCTGCAATTTGGACTTCAAATGTCAATAGTGCAACAATTTCTCCTGCTGTAGCGACTTGAATTGATTGGTAGTTATCATCTAAACTAATAAATTTACCTGTTACCGGAACAATTGTATTCCAAGCATCTTCCAAAGATTTAAGTATAATGTTAATAACTTTTTTTGCTAATGCTTTTTCTATATCAGTCAATTCTCTTGATTGAGGATCTGTAGCTCCGACACCGCCAAGCATTCTGTTAACGATGCATGATATTACTTCAAAGCTAATTCCGAGTAATATTTGGCCGGATAATGGTTCAAATTCAAAAACTCCGACACTTATAGGTGAAGGCATTGAACGAACGAATTCTTCATATGTAAGTTGGTCGACAGAAACAATTTCTATTTCAACTCTCATGCGAAGGTATCCGCTTAGAACCAAAGAAATAGCTTTTGAAAACTCTCTATGAATATCTCTTAGAGCTCTTAGGTTATCTTTTGAAAACTTATCAGGACGTCTAAAGTTATATAACTTGTAACTTTTATGTTCCGCATCATCTTCAAAATCTTCCGTATCTTCTGTTTGATTTTCTAAATAATCTTCTAACATTTATACCCTACTGAATAATGAATTGTCCGAAGCTGACTCTTAGGACTTCTCTTTCTCCGCCCAATATCGCATTAATATCATTGACAATTTGTTCTTTTGCAAGTTCCTTACCTGCAGCCGTTGCAAGCTCTGTAGAAGTCTTGCTTGACAGATTTGTAATAACTGCATCTCTGATTGCAGGTTTGTACTGATTCATTTCAGCTTGAATTGCAGCAAGCGGATCGGCAGCAGGTGCAGCAGCTTCTCCGTGACCGTGTCCACCACTTTTAGCATTTGGATCTTCTTTCGGGAAATCGGTATCTTTTTTGCTAACTTCTATTGCTACATTAACTTTTAAATATTTCTTCGCATTTTCATCACAAAGATTTAAAATAAAATCGCCCAAATCTACAATAATTCCTTTTTGAATTTCATCACTGTCGCCTTCATCTTCTCCAAGCTCTTCATTTGTTGTTTGAATTGAACTTATTTTTTGTGAAATTAGGTTTTCCATGATTACATAATTTACGCCTGCAAAAACGATAAACATAATAACCATTGAAGCAATAATCATTATAAGAACTTTTGTCGTTTCTGGGTTTTTATTTCCATCAATTTGATCATTTTCTGCCATATTGTTCCCCGCTTTTCTCTTCCCCAATATATTAACATAAATATCCAATCCTATTATAACAGGATATTTTTATTTTTGCCAAAAAATACTCTTTTTGGAGTACTAAATTTCTTTTTTTACTGTTGGAGATAAACCTTTTACTGCAAATGGTTTTGCAAAATAAACGGCACTGGCTGCGGAAAGTGCTGCACTTGCTATATTTAAGCAAGACTTTGCACCTTTCCATTTTTGAGGAAGTGCAGCAGCTGTTAACATTAAACTGCTTCCTGCCATAAGAAGGATATAAGCCTTGAAGATACCACGCGGAACGACTACACAGTCTTCTACATCTCTGGGATTACGTACATTATCCGCAATAATATCTATAAACTCCCGCTTTTTTTGCGGTGGTTTTTGACTTTCTCTATAACTGGTTTGTAAAATATTTACACTTGCAACTTTCATACTTACTAATATTAAACCATATAAACTTTTTAGCTACAACTTTAATACAAAAACTCTTGAAAAAGTATAAATACCAATGTATACTGTTAGAAAGAACATTGAAAATATTGTTATATGGGGATGTACCGGCTTTGACGCCTGCACGGCGAGTGCAATGGGCAAGCCGAGGACGCGAAAGCGCCCGAGGTGGAGTCGAGGAAACGGAGTCATCTTTGAGCATTCAAAGATGAGCAGGTTTCCGAGCGGAGCCGTCTCGATACCCGAAAATATCATGGGGATGTACCGGCTTTGACAGAGTGATTGGTAGATCCGGATTGCGAGTCCGAGAGCTGTTCTCGGTTATCAACGGGCAAAAAAAATTAAATGCTAACGATAACGTTATTGCATTCCCTTCAAGAGCTAGACTCGCTGCCTAATTGCAGCTAGGGACCTTCTAAGCAGCCAGCTTGCCGCGGCTTAGGATGAGATTATGCAAGATGCAGTACGCAAATGATGGTATGCGTATCAAGTTTACCATTGGAGGTTAGGCTTCCGCAAAAAGCCTTTGACTTAATTTAGGTTGGTAACTTTCCTTATTGAGTCGAGCATAAAAGTTACTACACTCGTAGATGTCAGTTTTTATCCGCTTTGGACAGGGGTTCAACTCCCCTCATCTCCACCATTACAGCACCTTTGTGGTGCTTTTTTGTTTTTTTGTGGAGTTGAACCGCCTTTGCTTCGCAAAAGGGGTAAATAAAGGATAACGGAGTTGCGATAATTTTCTCCGCCTGTTGTAAAGGGGTAAATGAAGTATGACGGAGCCTTACTAAACTACTCCACCTTTTGTAAAAGGGGTTCTTACCTCTCACAAAACGATACTTAATCGTTTTGTTCGGCAGAGTCCTCATCTCCACCACCCTACTTTTTTCTTTACTAAAAAGAACAAAGTAGGCAAAAAAGAAAAGAACATATTATCGTCTCCTTGGTCCAGTTCTATAAAATTATTTATAAACTACAAGCTTCTCCTCAAATTGAAACTTCTAAATACAGAATTTTGGAAAGTATGATTACATTTTACTCAAAACCTTATTATAAAATTACACATTACATTCCCCATCCTGAATCTCAAATATTCAAGCTGCGTTTTCATATAGAGATTCTATTCCTTCCCCAATAGGGGAAGAAAATCCGTCCCAAATGGGTAGAGGATAAAAATTTACTGCGTTAAAAACAAATGAGGGTGGCATTTAAGCCACCCTCTATAAGTTTATTATTGTTCATACCAAGTTGTACTGTTTGTTTCAAAAATGCCTTTATACATAAGTTTGTCAAATTGATATGCAATAAGCTGCATTAGCTGATTGATTTGTATATTATCTCCATCACCGTGTCTTGACCAACCCCATACTTGCATACCCCATACTTGCATACCGAATAATATATCTTGTGTTTTTCCTATGCATGCATCTAACGCATTTTGTTGAGCTTTAGTGAACCAAGCATTGAACAAACTTTCTTTAAGCGGCGGGCAATATAAGTCCTTTAATTTTTTGCGCAGTTCATTAACTGCCTTTTGGTATTTATTGTCGCTTTCATTATCGCTTAAATGTACATTTCCGTCATTATATATACGAGTTGTATCTGTATCGCCATAATGAATAGATGTTCTATCAGTAGATGCATATGATACAGAAGGTTTATTTTTCAAAATTTCTACGCTTAGTGCATTTGTAGACAATTTATCTGCAATAGTATTTATCTTAGAAACAACATCTTTAAATAGTGTTAACATGTCGTAGTTACCAAGATTTTCTCTGCCGTTATATGCGTCAATCCATGCTGCATTATATATATTTCGGAATTCTTGTTGTGTAAGTCCGCAATCTGATATTTTATTCCATATAGTTGTAAATAAATCATCGTAAGATTTTTGGAGTTCGGAATGATTGAATTTTATGTTTCCTGTTGAGGTATCGATATACATATCTGTGCCTCTTTCACCTGTGCAATCGTGATTCGTTAAGAAGCCTTGTAAATAATTTTCGTCAAACCATTTTAATGTATCTTTTATTCCTTTAGCAGCATTAGTGTATTTGGTTTGTGTAGCTTCATCTACAGTTACTGTTTTTGCAGCTGCAGGAGTATCAGGTGTTGTTAAAGTTCCGTCAGTCAATGCAGTCTTATACAAATCTTGTTCAAAGTAGTATAGAGCTAAGTTAGCAACTGTATTAGCATATGCTTTTGAGGAATCGATTGCAGCAAAGTTCTTAGGAATTTCGTTTGAATTACCTTTTGCAATATTTTCCAGAGCTTTTTTAACAGCCTTGTATGCCATTTGTTCAATTTTTGATGCCGGCATATTAGGATATGCTGCTTTTAATTTTGCAATCATTGCACTAACTGCTTTTTGTAAGTTAGCATCAGACTTATCATCAGATACGTGTACTGTTCCGTCACTATAAGTCGTTAATGTTCCTCTACAGTCTACAAATCCGCCACCGGTTGATTGATTTGCTGCATTTACAGGTCTGGTTTGAGGAGCATAAATCTCTAAGTATTCAGGTTTATCAGCAACTCTTGAAACAATTGATTCAAAGTTTTTATAAACTTTTTCCAAGAATGTTTGAAGGTTGTTAGCAGCGCCGGATGGAAACTCTGTATAAGCCATTTCCCAAGCGGAAGTTAAAAGTTTTTTCAATGTTGCTTCATCAAAACTGTCTGTACCTGCAATTTCTTTGATTCTTGTGAGCATTTTATCAAATATACTTTTAACATCATTATCATTGAAAGAAATGTTGCCGGATGCATCGATAGAAAATGCTGTGTTTGCTTTTGCTGAATCATTGTGCTTGGATCTATATTGTTGAACCCAAGAACCAATATAAAACTCCATATCCGTACTTGTATTTCTATCTTTAGCTAATGCATCTTTTAATGCACTTGCTTTAGATTTATCATCTGCTTGCGGAAGGTTGGTGAATCCTGCTGCTTTTAATGTATGTACAGTTACACTTGAACTAAGAACAATTGTCATTGTTTTATCACCGATTTTTACTTTAGCGATTAATGCATCTGATTGATTTCTTTC
>CADBTL010000025.1 GCA_902797575.1 uncultured bacterium | reverse complement strand
GCACCTAGTCTGACTTTCACACACCTAAGGTCGGATTTGAAAAAGTTCGAAAAATTGTCATTTTTCGACTTTTTCCGCATCCTCTATTATTCTTTCTTTATAATTGATGCAAAGGTATCATGTGTTATTAGCTTTGTTGTTTTTACAAAATTGTTTTGATTGGTTTATAATATAAATGTAATTCATTATAAATTATTTATTAGCAAAAGGATTAATGATGGCAATAATAAAAGTGCAAAAAGGAACAAAAGATATACTTCCTCAAGAAATGACAGTTTGGCATTTAATGGAAGAAAAGGCTAAAGAAATTTTTGAGAAATACGGCGCAAAAGAAATCAGGACTCCTATATTTGAAGCCACGGAATTATTTGCACGTGGAGTTGGTGATACAACAGATATTGTTAATAAAGAAATGTATACATTTGAAAAAAGTGATCGCTCTTTGACCTTGCGTCCGGAAAATACAGCTGGAGTTGTTAGATCTTTTATTGAAAATGGAATGCACAGACTTTCTGCACCGGTTAAATTGTGGTACAAGGGCCCAATGTTTAGGTACGAACGTCCACAAGCCGGAAGACAAAGACAATTTCATCAGGTTGGTGTTGAAGTTTTTGGTATAAAACAGCCGACAGCAGACGCAGAAGTTATATTAATGGCTGTAAATTACCTTAAATCTTTGGGCTTAAACGATTTGACTGTTGAATTGAATTCTTTAGGCTGTCCAAAATGCAGAGAGGAGTTCAAAACAAGATTAAAAGACGTTATAAGACCATATTTAGCTCAATTATGTGAAGATTGTCAAAGCAGATTTGAGAAAAATCCTTTAAGGCTTTTGGATTGTAAATCTACAGAGTGTCAGGAAATATATTCAAAACCTGAAATACAAGCTGTTATACAAGGTGATTTTATATGTGAAGAATGTGCGGAACATTTTAATGAATTGAAATCTTATTTAGATATTTTAGGAATAAAGTACGAAAGGAATAAACTTCTGGTAAGGGGGTTAGATTATTATAATCGAACAGTATTTGAAATTAAATCAAATAATCTGGGTTCTCAAAATGCAGTATGCGGCGGCGGAAGATATGATTCACTGGTTAAGAATTTAGGTGGTGAAGACACTCCGGCAATCGGGTTTGCAATGGGAATGGAAAGGTTAGCTTCTTTATTAGGTGAAAAACAAGAAAAAAAGATGACAGCGTATGTTATTTCAAATAATACTGTCGAAGCAATGAAATTAACCGAAGAACTAAGATCAAAAAATGTTACTTGTGAATTTGATTTAGCAAATAAAAAATTTGTAAAACAATTGGAAAAAGCATCAAAAGTTGCAAAATATGCTGTTATATTGGGTGAAGATGAACTTTCTCAAGATAAAGTTACCGTAAAAAATATGGAAACAGGAATTCAGGAAACAATAAAAAGAAATGAACTAAAGCTATAGATATTTCGTTATAAAAACAGCAATTAAGATTTTATAAAAATATATACTATTTTTATTATATTATGCTATAATATCGGTACAACAACATACAAGGAGCGAAATTATGAATAAAAAGTTACTTATCTCATTAGGCTTAGTAGTTGCAATAGCAACAGCCGCAGCATCTGCATACGCAGAAACAACAATTTACAGAGACGGAATCGGAAGAATGCATTTTTTGGGTAAAGATGCAGCATCAAATACAAACTCCGGTTACAATTACTCAAATTCTGCAGAACAAGATTTAACAAGAAAATTGTACGAAGAAGCTGGTAATGGTGTTGTAAATGACACAAGTTATGACCAACATCCGTTAAAAAATTATGAAAATACATTCCCTGATTCAAGATTCGGAACATCGAATGTCTGGAAAACAAAGTATGCTAATAATAGAGATGATTCAGTAATAAAAGCGCACGACAAAGTTAAAGGTACTGCTACATCCATAAAGGGAACAAAAGATACATCAGGAAACTATTATTATGGCAATACAAATATTGATGAAAGCAATGTTATTAAGAAAACTTCTACGAAAAAACATTGGTGGAATAAATAGTTAAGTATATAGAAAAAGGTGCAAGGACAATATGTTTCTTGCACCTTTTTTTTATTTGAAGTAATATTTGTATTAGGTTGTGTTCCCGGATCGTCTAGTGGCAGGACTGAAGATTCTGGCTCTTCCAACGGTGGTTCGAATCCATCTCCGGGAGTTTTTGAGTATATATAACCAACTAAACATAGTGATGTGAAATAACTACTAAAGGCGATAGCCTTTGTGATGTATTTGTTTTGTCTGTTTTGTTCAGGAGTAATTTTGTTATCCTTAGACACAAAGTGCCGAAGAATAACACATTTTGCCAACTATAAAAGGTCTGAAAGAAGTTGACTCTAATTATTACAAATGTGATTTTTCTTGCACTATTTTGGAACACATTTGCACATTAATGCGTCCAAAAGTTGTTGTGGTAAAATCTATATTAATTTATAGCCGACATAACCTAAATCACTAAAAAAGCGCAAATTGAGTGATTTAAACAAAAGAAATTGTTTTATTGTACAACTTCTTTTACCTATTTTATTTATTTTGTATTACCTAATCTGCAGGTTTAGGTAATATAAATATTGTTTTTTCATCCCACTTATAAGTTTCTAAAAATGCTTCAGTAGAGTAAGTTGCAATATTTTCTGTATTATTTGGCTCTTTAACTTGAACACTATTTTCATTTATACCTTTTAAATATAATGCGTGTCCTTCCATGTAGTGATAACTTGAACAACACATTGCAGTCCTGTTTTGGAATTTTGCAAGTTCTTTTAAATCTTCGGTAGTCATATCTTTTATACAAATCGGAATTTCTGCAAGCCTGTCCGCATTCTGTTCATTTAATTCTATAAATTCATTATTAATGGTTACTCCTAATTTGCCGTCTTTTCTTTCGGTGTATACGGCTTTATTTCCGCTATATATCTCTAAGGCAAATCTCGGATAACCACCACTTAAATCTTGTTTTTCATTGATTCCAAATTCTTGTGCATATTTATCAAAGGCTATTTCTAATATCCGCATATTCGGGTCACCAATCG
>CADBTL010000024.1 GCA_902797575.1 uncultured bacterium | reverse complement strand
TGCCCATTGTTAGTTATAAATAATGTTTAATTATTGTTATTACTGCATATAGAACTGTTGATTTGTGTGTCTTTTTCTATGCTATTTTTTTATAGTTTTTGTATTTTTAGTTGAAAAAAGTTGTCTCTGTGTGTAACTATATAAATCTTTTAAGTTAAGATTATATAAAGAGAGGCAAAAAGTATGGTAAACTTAGAGTGTGGAAGGATAATTATAGGAGGGAAATATGATTCCAATTTTTGATTCAAAAAGACAATACGAAAAAATAGGTCCTGAAGTTGAAAAGGCAGTTGTAGAAGTAATGCGTTCAGGTGCATATATTTTAGGTCCGAATGTAAAAGCTTTGGAAAGTGAGCTTGCTAAGTACATCGGATGTAATTATACAGTTGCATTAAATTCAGGTACTGATGCTTTGCATATAGCACTTCGTGCATTAGATATAGGAAAAGGTGATGAAGTTATTACAACAGCTTTCACTTTTGTAGCAACTACTGAATCTATTGAAATTGTCGGCGCAACACCTGTATTTTGTGATATTAATCCTGACACATTTAATATTGATGCAGATAAGATTGAGGCTTTAATTACTCCTCATACCAAAGCAATCATGCCGGTTCACTTATATGGTCAACCTTGTGACATGGATAAGATTATGGATATTGCAAAACGTCATAACTTATACGTTATTGAAGACTGTTGTCAAGCTATAGGTGCTGAGTATAAAGGAAAAAGAGTAGGTACTTTTGGTGATATCGGATGTTATAGCTTTTATCCTACAAAGAATCTTGGTACTATGGGTGATGGCGGACTTATTACTGTCAATAGTGAAAACCTTAAAAATAGAATTGTTGCACTTCGTAATCATGGTGGTGCAATTCGTTATCACCATGATGAAATCGGTGTTAATTCTCGTTTAGATGAAATTCAAGCAGCGATTTTAAGAGTTAAATTAAATTATATTGATGAATGGAATAAAGCCAGAAGAGAACACGCAGCAACTTATAACAAACTATTTGCTGAATGTTCAGATATTCAAACTCCAAAGGAATTATCAGATACATATTGTGTTTATCACCAATATACAGTTAAAATTCCAAACAGAGATGAAATTTTTGATAAGCTTCATGAAGCAGGAATTGGTGCAATGCTTTATTATCCTATTCCACTACATATGCAAAAGGTTCATGCTCATTTAGGTTACAAAAAAGGTGATTTGCCTATTACAGAAAAAAATACAGAATGTGTAATGTCATTACCTATGTTCCCTGAATTAACGATAGAAGAACAAAAAATGATTGCATCTACTCTTATTGATTGTGTAGAAAAATCAAAAGCTTTAGCATAGTATTAAAAGTTAAAACAAAAAGAGGGCGATATATAAAAGATTATCGCCCTCTTTTATTAATTTTGTTATAAAATAGAACTATGAAAATATGTATTTTTCCCGGTACTTTTAATCCAATTCATATAGCGCACATTAAGATGGCTCAGTTTGTGCTTGCCAAATATAATTTTGAAAAAATAATTTTTATACCTTCATATATTCCGCCTCACAAAAATATTGATCATAATATTTCTAAGCATAGATTCAATATGGTTAAACTGGTTACGGATAAAAATCCAAAGTTTGATATTTCAGATATTGAGTATAAATCAGAAGGAAAGTCTTATACCCTTATTACAGTAAAAAAAATTAGGGAACAGTATGGAATACAAGACAAACTAAACTTAATTATTGGTACTGATGCTTTTTTAAATATAAAAACTTGGTATAAAGCTGATGAACTTAAAGATTTAGTACATTTTATAGTATTTCCTAGAGGATACGATATAATTAATGATGAAGACTTTAAAGGTTATAGTTACGAACTTGTTAATTCGGATAAAATAGATATTTCATCAACAGAATTAAGACAAAACCATACAAGCGGAACGATAAGAGAAGTAGAGGATTATATAAATAAAAATGAATTATACAATTGATTATATTAAGAATTGGCTTAATGCAAATCTTGACAGTGAAAGATTTGAGCATTCACTAGGTACTGCAGAGTGTGCGAAAGAGCTTGCAAAAAGATTTAAGTTAGATGAAGAAAAGGCATATTTTACAGGATTGATACACGATTGTGCAAAGTGTTTGCCTAAAGAAGAAATGCAAGAGATATTAACAAACGTAACCCTTGAATGCGGTGAATTAGAAAATCCTAAAACTCATCATGCACCTGCGGGAGCTTATGTTGCAAGAAAAGAATTTGGGATTGATGACAATGAAATACTATCAGCAATTAGATGGCATACTATCGGCAAGCTTGATATGACGGATTTTGAAAAGATAATATATCTTGCTGATAAAATAGAATACAGAACCCGTCCGAATGAATATGCTCAACCGATTAGAGAAGCACTAAAAAATGAAGGACTTGACGGTGCAATGCTCATAAGCTATAAAAATACAATAAAAAGTCTGGTTGACAGAAATTTAACGATTTGTACTGCAACTATTGATATATATAATGAACTTTTAAAAGCAAAAGTTAAATAAACTGTTTATGCAATAATATTTTTTTGGTGTTTTTTCGCTTTTTGTTTTGTAATTTTTGCGTTCAACATAGGAAGTAAAATCCCTAAGGTAATTGCAGAATATGTAATTCCAGCCGCATTTGCTGTGTTTAACTTCCACATATTTTTTTTCGCAAATTCTTTGCCCTTTGACGCTAATTCATTATGTGTTTTTAAAGTCATATTATTAAGCCAATGTTTAATGCCTTTACCCTTTTTAGAATAGTTAAACAAGTTTTTTCCGTCTTTATCAAGCAAATTTGCGACACCCTTTGCGGCAAAACCGCCAAAAACAAGCCAGTTTAAGAATCCAAGATAATCTCTTGTCATAGATTCTCTAAGTTCGGTATCATTATCAGCTGCCATAAAACGCCCTGTAATATTTGCAGCATAAACTGTTTTAATTGCATTTCCGCTTGTAATTGGTCCTGTAAATTCCAATTTTTTAGCGAATTCTTTAAAATTTTTAACACGCATTACAGAAGCAACCATTCCTATCATTAGCGCACTTGCACCAAGTTTTTTAAATATTAATGTTTTATCCTTTTTGTTTTCGTGGTTTACTGATGTAAAGTCAATATCACCTACAAAGCCTTTTTTACCGGTTCTTTTTTCTGTAATTTTTCTGTTTATATATTGGTTTGTGAGTCCCAGCAAGCATGCTCCTGTAATAGCACCAAATCCTTTAATTTTGTTAACTTTCCGTATTTTCTTGAAGGCAGATTTTATATCAATATCAGGATTTGTGAATATATCTCTGCCCATATCTTGAGTGTCTCTTAAGATATTCCATAAAGAACTTTCAATTTTGTTATTACCGATTTTAACAGTTACATTTCTTCCTGCACCCAAAGCATTAGTAAGTCTTTTGTCCATAATGGAAAGAACGTATTTTTTATCATCTTTTGTAATGTTTTTATCATGTATTACATCCGCAAGTGTTTTTATAAAATCTTCTTTGGTTTTTAAATTATTTTGAATATTTTTGTATTTTTTATTTTTCCAAATAATTTTGTTCCAATTTTTTTCATCATTCCATTCAACTTTTTCCCAATTAATATTTTTAAATTCATTAATATTATGTCCGTCACGACCACTCAAGTTGTCAAATACTGTATTTAAGTATCCTGTAGTATTTCTACCGCCTTCATTCCAAGCCTTTTGTAAAGTTGATAAAGAAGCTTCCGAGTACCAACTTGCAGGATTTGTCTTAACACTTTTCATTACATTTTTTGACGCAATTTTAGAAATAATTTGTGCAAATAAACCTGCTGAAATACAGTTTATAAACGTACCGCTAATTTCTCTAAAGAATGTTTCTGCACCTGCAAATTCATTACGTGCTTTTGTGTCATAATAAGATCTTGGAATAACCATTGCACCAACATCAAGTCCTACAGCATTAACCATCTCATTGGTGTCACATGCTCGTAAAACTTGTGTTAGTGTGCCATCTAAAGGTCCTTTGAAGGAAGTATTGTTATTTATTTTATTTACTTGCAAAATTAAATTTCCCCATACCAAAAAAGTTCCGAACAAATTTTTCGGAACTTATCAAAACTTTAATATATACTTTAAAAATTACACATCAAAATCATTCAAGTTCCGAATCGGACTTGGAGGATGATGAAGATGAAACTGTAAAGTATAAACGTCTCATAACCTTAGGTTAAATCATAAACAATTGAATGTCAAGAAAAAATCTTGCGGTGTATAAACAGCTTAGGCATGTATAATAATGAGACAGTTAACTAAAAAGAAGAGAGTTATAATTGTCTTACGATTGTTTTTGCTGTTATTTTACATACATCATTTGAATTATAAGCCGTTAATTTTCTTTACTTTTGATTGCAAAAATTGTAGAATAGTTAAGTTAGAGAAGTATTAAGAGAGGATTTTATATATGAAATTTCACATGCAGGTACTGATTGCATTAGGCTTAGGTTTAAAGCGTAATTGGCATATTTTTGCCGGTCTTGTATTAGGTGTTTTGGTCGGTATCTGGATGCACCATCATCCTCATGCAGTTTTAATGAATACTTTGACTTTTATCGGTCAAGTGTTTATAAGACTTATTCAAATGGTTGTTATACCTCTTGTAATATCGGCAATTGTAATTGGTATTACAAGTGTAGGTGATAGTAAACAAATAGGTAAACTCGGAACTAAAATGGTGATTTATTACGGAATAATCACTTTAGCAGCAGTTTCCATAGGAGCAGCTCTTGCTTTAATTATGCAGCCAGGATTAGGTGCTGCGCATTACATTAATGCTGATATTGCAGGTGACATTCAAGCTAAAGTTGCTGCGTCAATTGAAGCGCAAAAAGGTAACTTATTAAACATAATTCTTGGCTTTATTCCAAAGAATCCTTTAGCATCAATATCAAGCGGTGATATGGTGCCTATTATTGTGTTTGCATTAATGTTTTCGGTTGCGCTTGCAAAAGTCGGTGAGATTAACAGACCATTTGTAAGCTTTTTTGAGTCAATTTTCGCTGCAACAATGAAAATAACTGATTGGATAATGTGTTTTGCAGCACCGGGTGTGTTTGCTCTTACTGCAACAGCTGTTTCATCATTTGGTGTTGATATTTTTGCAAGTATTTCAAAATATTTAGGAGTTCTTGCTATTGGTTTTGCAATTCAATTCTTTGTTGTTTACCCTATATTCTTAAAAGTATTTTCAAAAGTTCCGGTTTTGATGTTATATGCTGCAATTGCAGAAGCTATGATGGTTGCATTTGGAACGGCAAGTTCTTCTGCAACTTTACCTTTAACGATTGCATGTTGTGAAAAACGAGGTATTTCTCATAAGGTATCGAGTTTTGTTTTGCCGCTTGGTGCAACGTTAAACATGGATGGAACAGCAATGTTGCAAACAGTTGCAGTAATATTTTTAACTCAAGCATATGGTGTAGCGTTGACTCCGTTCTTGGTAGTTCAAATTGCTTTACTTGCAATAGTAGCGTCATCAACTTGTGCAGGTATTCCGGGGGCAGGTTTAATTACTATAGCGCTTGTTCTCAATGGTATGGGATTAAGTCCTGAACAATTGGTTGCAGGTTTTGCTTTCTTATTTACAATAGAAAGAATTACAGATATGATGAGAACGCTTCTGAATGTTACGTCTGATGCTGTAGTTTGTGCAGCTATTGCGGATAATGAAAACGAAATTAATTACGATTTATTAAATAATCCTGAGGAATACGGAGAAATTATAAATTAAAGTATTTAAAAATTTTAATTAAAGCTCTATAAATTTTTTATAAGAGGATGATAGAAAAATTATCCTCTTATTTTATGCTCCAGTTCGCTTTAAAAGATTTCTGTATATTTTACCTGCGGCAAGAAGAGCATTTGCTTGTACGATTGTGTTTTCATCATCAATTCTGTTTATAATCGGAATAAGTAATTTTTCCGGTTCGGAATCAATAAATTCACTAATCTTAACGAGACAAGTTATAGCGGAATTTCTTGCAACCCAATTGGGGTTTGCTAGAGTATCAATAAGTTTATCTATAACTATGCCTTGATAATTTACCAGCGCATCAATTGCTGCAGTTCTTATTTTTTCGTTGTCTTCTCCAAGTTTAGAGATAAAAATATCTATTGCATCTTTATCATCAAGATAAGCCAGTGCTGATATTGAGGATAATACAATAGATGAATTCATGTCATTTATTTTTGATTTGAATTTATTAAACAAAACTTTTTCTAAATTATTTTTGCTTGATATTTGCATTAGTGGTTGAATGTTTTTTTCTTCAACAGTTTCACCATCCGGAAGTTGATATTCAAAACCTGCTTTTCTTACAGCTGCAGCAGTTTCTGCTAGTGTGTTAAATTCCATAATATCATTACCGTTCGGATGCGGAACAAGTAATTTAACCTTGTTGTCGCTATTTTTAAGTGAAAGTGCGGGAACTATGTATAAACATTGTTCTCCGCTTTCACTTTTTATAACCTTCTTTTTAATTATTATTTTCTGCATATTTTTCCTTTTTAATACAAGCAGCATTTAATTGCTTCTATCATTGATTCAGGATTAGCCATGTTTTTACCTGCTATATCAAAAGCAGTTCCATGACTTGGTGATGTTCTTATAATATCAAGTCCGATTGTCATATTTACAGTTTTATTTGAAGCTACTGATTTAATAGGAATTAAGCCTTGATCGTGATAACAGGCTATATAACAATCATATGGCATTTTTTCACAGTTGAGATAATTTTGTACTCCACTAATAAATAGAGTATCAGCGGGAAGCGGATTTGTTATATTAATACCTCGATTACGTATTATTTCTATGGCAGGAAGCATTATTTTGTCTTCTTCTACTCCTATTAGTCCGTTTTCTCCGGCATGCGGATTTAGTGCACATAATGCGAACGATGGTTTATTTATATACAAGCGGTTTTGGAAATAACCTCTCAATCGCTCAATCTTTTCTATAAGCAATTCTTTAGTAATTTTTTTACTTACATCCTTGAGTGCAACATGTCTTGTTAATAGTAAAATACGAAAATCTTTTGAAACAAATAACATTTCAGCTTTTTGACCGTTATGTGCAAGAAAATGTTCTAAAACTTCTGTTTGCCCACTGAATTTGTGTCCACCAAGGTTCATTGCTTCTTTTGATGTTGGAGCTGTAACTATATATTTTGGTTTTATGCTACATGCTTTTTCAAGAAGTCTGAAAGAAAAGTCACCTGCTTCAGCTGTAATTTCACCAAAACGAATATTAGGTGAGTAATCTACTTCCAAAATTTCATAATTATTTTTTAGAATGCCTGATGCATTTAGTACTTTAGTATTTGAAATAATTACTATGTCACGTGGAGGAACATTAAGCATGTTAAGAGCTTTAATTGTTATTTCTGCTCCTATACCATTTGGGTCTCCTGTTGTAATAGCTATTTTATTTGAATAATTCATTATATAACCTTTAAAGAATTTCTTATAACATGCTAAATTATACCAAATTATAAAAAAGAATTGAACCTTATATAAGACTCAATTCTTTTCATCCCTCTCCTAAACCGCTATTGTTATTTTGCTCTATTCAATAGCATCAAATCCTATACTTTTTGCTATTGCTGATATTTTTTCTTAAAATATCAGTTAATCTTCTGCTGTGTGACATAAGTTCATCCTTGAACATTTGAAGAAGATTCATTTTTGCGGATAGTCTGATTTCCAATTATTTTACTCCATTTAATAAACACATAAAATATGTATACAGTAAAATTATTTTATTGTAAATATAATTGTCACAAAAAGTAACAATTAGAGTGTGCGGAAAAATTTTAATTTTTCCGCACACTCATATACACCAAAATAATAAATAAAAATTTAGAAAATTATATTTTCATTGCTTTTAAAACGTCATTTATATTTGCAGATGTTTTCTTAACATCGGCATTAGAATATTTTATTGCATTGTCAGGATCCTTAAGTCCGTTACCGGTCAAAATGCAAACTATATCGGAACCCTCTTGAACAAGTCCTTGTGCGTTTGCTTGAATTAATCCTGCTACTGATGCTGCGCTTGCAGGTTCACATAATATACCTTCCGTAGATGCAAGCATCGTGTATGCTTCTACAATTTTTTCATCATTTACACATCCGATTTTACCGTTGCTTTCATCTCTTGCAGCTTCCGCTTGTTTCCAGCTTGCGGGATTTCCGATTCTAATTGCTGTAGCAAGAGTTTCAGGATTCATAATTCTTTCACCTCTAACGATTGCGGCAGCACCCTCTGCTTCAAATCCCATCATTTTAGGTAAATTTTTAATAACACCTGCTTTATGGTATTCTTTATATCCTTTCCAATAAGCAGTTATATTTCCTGCATTTCCTACCGGAATAAAATGATATTCCGGTGCTTTGCCAAGTGCATCACAAATTTCAAATGCGCCTGTTTTTTGACCTTCAATTCTATATGGATTGACGGAGTTCACCAACGTAATCGGGTGAGTAGCAGAAATTTCTCTTACACATTCAAGCGCTTGGTCAAAATTACCTTGTATTGCTATAATTTCTGCTCCATACATCATTGCTTGTGAAAGCTTTCCTAATGCAATATATCCGTCAGGAATAAGAACAAAAGTCTTGATACCTGCTTTGGCACCATATGCTGCAGCTGATGCGGAAGTATTTCCTGTAGAAGCGCAAATTATGGCACCGGCTCCATCTTCTTTAGCTTTAGTCACAGCCATTGTCATGCCTCTGTCTTTAAAACTGCCTGTTGGGTTGGAGCCTTCAAATTTCAGATAAATATTTGCATTTAATCCTATTTTTTTTGCTAAATTATCAGCTTTAATTAAAGGAGTATTACCTTCATTTAAAGTTACAATAGGTGTAGAATTTGTTACCGGTAAATATTTTCTATATTTATTTATAAGACCTTGATAGTGCATGACTTCCATCCTCTCTTTTTTTTTAATAATATCATAAAATATATTGTTGATTAAGCAGAAAAAATTGAAATTTCAATTTTCCGCAAACTCTTTTTGTTACAAATCTAAACATTTTGAGTTGGCGGAAAAATTAAAATTTTCCCTGCAAACTCTGGGGAACGGTTTCAAGTCAGACTACGTGCTATCCCGCACCTAGTCTGACTTTCAC
>CADBTL010000023.1 GCA_902797575.1 uncultured bacterium | reverse complement strand
TATATATTTTTAAAACAAAAAGGATTTTGAATTATGTCAATTTCATTTAGCGGTCTGGTTTCAGGCTTAGATACATCTTCATGGGTCGATGCATTTATATCCGTAAAAAAAGCGGATGTTACAAAGATGCAAACATCTTTAAGATCTCAGCAAACAACAAAGTCTGTTCTAAATGATACACGCAGCGCTGTTTCATCTTTACGAACTGCTATTGAAAAATTGACAGATGCAAAATTTGGCGGTACATTTGACCTATTTGCTCGTACAACTGCAGAAACTTCAAATGCTGATATATTTACTGCAACTGTTGAAGCAGGTGCAAGGCAGCAAAGTTATGATATCTCAGTACAACAGCTTGCAACATTTACAAAGGCAACATCATTAGAATCTGCAAGCCATATTGCTGATGAAGAAACGTCACTAAATAGTTTGGGTATTGGGAATGGTACGTTCACGGCATACGTGAACGGACATAAAAATACAGTGAGTGTTGGCTCCGAAGATACTGTCGGAGATTTAAAAGCGTGTCTTGCAGATATTGGTGTAAATTTAGATATTGATGAAGACGGTGTTTTAAGATTTTCAGCAATCAATGAAAATGATTCTATACATATAGGTGCAACAACGGATACTTCTAACTTAGTATCTCTTCTTGGCTTGGAAAGACAAGAAGATGGAACTTATACATCAACAAATTCCGTATATAAAGCATCAATATCTTCTGTTTTAACTGCTGAAGATGCAGGTTTTAGCTCACAAATTAAAGCAGGAACATTTACTATAGGAGATGCTACTTTTACGATTGATGAAAATACCACATTATCTTCATTAATAGCAGATATTAACAGCAGTGATACTGCTCAAGCATATGCATACTGGGATGATGCAACAGGAAAATTATCAATAACTTCAACAAAAGAGGGTGCTTCATACATTAATATCGAAGCAGGAACAAGCAATTTTACTGATGTTATGGGATTAACAACATCGGAATGGGATGAAGACGGAAATATTTTGGCAACAAGAATGTTTACTTCAGCTCAAGAACTTGGGCAAAATGCTATATTTACAGTAAACGGAACAAGTATGGTATCCACATCTAATACAGTTACATCTGATATTTCAAGATTAGATGGTGTTACGCTTACATTAAAAAGAGAAAATACTGAAGAAGATGGTAAAACAACCTTAAAAGTTACCCAAGATACTGATGGACTGGTTGATGCATTGGAATCTTTTGTTGATGCGTATAATGCATGTATTGACAAAATTGATACAGTTACAGCATCCGGAGCTGAACTTCACGGGGAATCTTCTTTAACAAGCCTTAAAAATACAATCAGAAATTACGCAAACGGTTCTAATGAAACAAATGGCGGTGTATATAAATTATTATCAGAAATTGGTATCTCTACAGCATCTGCAGATGCAGGTAATTTAAATACAAATACAAATTCTCTGTCATTAGATAAGAATAAATTATTACAGGCATTGCAAGAGAATCCTGATTCGGTAAAATCATTATTATCAGGTGATAATGGTATATTTGCAATGATGGAAGATACTGTTGAACAAAGTTTAAAAGCAGTAAGCGGGTTTTTTGATGTAAAAACGAGCACATTAGATAGTAATATTAAGAAGACGGAAGAAAAAATCTCTAAGAAAAATTCAAGTATTACTACGTATAAAGCACAATTAGAAAAGAAATTTCAAGCTATGGAAAATATGATAGCTTCAATGCAGCAAAACTATCAGTCATTCTTAGTCTCATAGCTTCAATATTAGGGTATGAAATATATACTTAAAACACAAAAACTGTGTTAAGGTAAGTATTTTTAATTTGCGTTCCCCCTTTAAAAACATGCAAAAATATAGTACAATAAAGAAGTAGTTATTAGGAGGTGTACATATGCATATACACGTAAATGGTAAAAACATTGAGATTACTGATGCCATAAAGGCATACGTCAAAGAAAAAGTTGGAAAAGTAATTAATCACTATGATCAAATTACTGCAATTGATGTAATTCTTTCTGTCATCAAAAATCCGTCCGCTACAGGAAAGCACGTTGCTGAGGTATCTTGTAAAATGAATACAGGTGTCGTTCATTGTGAAGAATCAGCAGAATCTATGTATGCAAGCATTGATTTACTTGCAGACAAGTTAGACAGGCAAGTTAAAAAGTTTAAGGATAAGTCTTTGTCTTCTGATAAGTCAACGATTAGAAATAGCGAAACTCCGGAAGTAGTTGAAAGTTAAATTTTGAATTTAAAATTTAATAATATAAAAATATAAAAACCACCGATATATCATAGTATCGGTGGTTTTCACATTTAATTAAATAAAATTATCCTCGTTTTACAACTGTTGTAATTTGTTCTCCGTAGCTATTTACACAACCGTTAGTTTCTTCAATTGTGTAACTAATTTCTGAATCATCTGCTTTTTGAGATTCCGCAAATTTTTCTGCTGTTTCAAGATCTTTAAATTCACCAGCCATATCAGGTTCAAAATATGATGGTTTATCTATATAAACTTGGTACATAACTCCTCCTTGTCTATGATTGCGTATCAGGTAACATTGATGAGATTTCAGCAACAATTCTTGATATATCCGGTCCGCCGAAAATAGCTTCCAATATCAAATCTGCATTGATGATGGTAGTTTCTCTGTATTCCATTGTATCAATATCTATGATATTAAATTCAACATAGTCTTCGCCAACATATGTAATTTTTCCATACTCGGCACCAGTTGCCCATCTCAAAAATACATATTTTCTTTCAAAAACTTTTAGTCTGTTCAAAAGTCTCATTTAAGTCCCTTCTGACTGCAATGTGATAAATGTCGCTTGGATATACTCTCTTACAGAGAATATTCTAACACATAAAATAAAAGATAACAACTTTTTGCAAACTTTAATATTTTTAATTACATTTCATTAATATATCAAATATTCCTTCTGCATACGTTGGATGAGCAAAACAAATTTTTTGTAAATCTTTAACCCCAATATTATTTTGCATTGCAGTAATTAATATATGAATTAATGAAGAGGCTTCTTTAGATACAATATGCGCTCCGAAGATTTTATTTTCTTTGGTAATGAGTTTTATAAATCCATCTGTGCAATCATCACACCAAGATTTTCCAAGTGCAGATATTGGAAGTATATTTTTTTGATAACTATCATCTGTATCTTGTTCTTTAATACCTACCCATGCAATTTCCGGCTCACCATATATAATAGATGGAACTAATTTCTTATTAAAAGGTATTCCAAGAACTTCAGCTTTTGCCTGATGAATAGCGTAATGAGCAAGTTGAATTTCTCCGCATGCATCTCCTAATATTGACTTACAATCACATTCCGGATAAATTGGAGTCCTGCCGACTGCTACTAAAATTTTTTCAGGAGTATGTTCTTTGCCGCTCATTAAAACTACTTTTTTATTATCAACCTTTTTAATTTTGTCATTTAAGAAAAAGGATATTCTTTTTTGTTTAAAGATTCTTTCTATGCGTTTTGATACTTCGATATCAGCTTGCGGTATAAGATGTTCAGCCATCTCTACAATTGAAACTTCAACTCCAAATGCTGATAAAATTCTTGCCCACTCTATTCCAATTGCGCCAGAACCTACAATTAAAATTGATTTTGGTAGAGATTCTAAATTTAATATATCATTAGAGTTTAAAATAAATTTTCCGTCAAATTCTAAACCTTTTATTTCTTTTGGTTTTGATCCTGTTGCAATAATTATATTTTTAACAATATATTCTTTATCCTCTGCAATAATTGTATTTTTATTTTTCACACAAGCTTTCGAATAAACAGTTTTTATTCCGGAATTTTTTACAGTTAGTTCTAAAGATTTTCTTAATCTGTCAACAATCTGATTCTTTTTGTCTACTATTTTTTTATAATCAAATGTTATATTTCCTGTTTGAAATCCGTATGATGATGCATTTTGGAGCTTTGAATACAAATCAGATATGTGTAAAAAAGCCTTTGTTGGTATACATCCTTTGTTAAGACAAGTTCCTCCAAGTTTATCTTTTTCAAATAAAACAACTTTTTTGCCTGAAGTAGCTAGCATAATACCGGCTGTGTAACCTGCCGGACCACCGCCTATAATCCCATAATCATATTCTTCCATAATTAATCCTATATATTACTTATTAAAATAATTTTACAACGTTTTCTTTTTCAAAGTTCGGGCAAGTATTCCATATAAGTGTTGGTATTATATCACCATCGACTCTGCCCTCAAAATTGCACTTACAGCTACCTTTGACCATATTTGTTGAACCGTCTACAATTGATTGAAAGTATCTACAAGACTGACATATTTTTAATGATAAACCGTAATCATTTAGTTTTTGTGAGATTTCTCTAAGTGCATCAACCATTCTCAGATGATTATTTTTTGTAGTATATGATTTTCCTCTGTTTATGAATCTTACTCGAGCAAGTCCATCATCTGATATTAATTCAAGTTTGCAAGGATAATCATGTTTTCCGTCTGTTACAATTGCATCTGTTATCATTTTTTCTATGTTATGTTTGCGTTTTCTGTTGGTTATAAAATTTCGGACTCCTCTTATTGGCGGAAAGTTTATTAAAATATGTGATAATGAATATAGAGGATAAGAAAAAAGATAGATATTATCTTTCGCATATATTCCAACATTAAACAAGCTAACGCAAAAAGCTAAAACAAGTACAATTGATGTAATTAAAATAAATGTATATCCGGCAGAGAATAATCCTAATACATTGATACTGCCAAAGTGATATGTGTGAGAGATTAAGTATGAATATATTAATAAGCAAACTAACCAATTTGGTGCGAGCAGAGAAAACACATACTCACCTGCAAGCGCACTTCCGGATTTAGTCCAATTATCCCAGAATATACCAAGTCTTTTTGATAGAGAAGGAATTCTCAAATCAAAACTCTCAATGCCTCTGTATAATTTAACATCTCTTACCGCAGCAACTGCAACATTTTCCTTTGCAAGCTTTAAAGTATAATTTACCTCTGATATTTTATCCCTAAAATCAAAAGTGCCTATTTTATTAAACAAATCTCTTTTGATAATAAAAGTATCTGTATTCAATAAATTTGTTAAGCCTAATTTTGTTCTTGAAGAATATAAGAAATTGTAAACATATTGTGCGTATGTAATTTTTACATTATCCCAAAAACTTAAATCTTTATCTGCGCCAATGTAGTTAACTGTCGGCATAAATACAGGATATTTAGTTAAATAATAATTTATATTTTCAAGGAAATCAGAGTCAACATAATTTTTTGCATCAATAAATACGTATGCATCTAAGTTTGGTGCTTCACTCAGCTTTTCAGCCATAATTGAATATGCTTGGCTTTTGCCTATTGGCTCCATATTATTTATGTTTACAACATTTATTCCCAAATCTGTTTGAAATATAAATTCGGGAGGATTTTCCACCTTATCGAGAATGACGTATATCGAATAATGCTCTTTTTTATATGTCTGATTTTTTAGCTGACGTATAAGATATTCTAAAGTTCCTGCATCGCCTGAAGCATACAAAATTACGCATAAATTAGAATCTCTTGACGTATACTTATCTCTAACTTTTTTTTCTGACTTTAAGCTAATTACAGATAAAATTATAAAATATATTGTGAATATTGTGATATATAGATATAAAATTACATTCATGTTACTTCTCCATCGTTCATCTTATATTAAACACTGACAAACATCAAGAATTAATTGACAAGAGTCGGAATAATATAGTATTATTTGAAGGTAAAGAAGGTGCAGGACTTATTATGTATAAACGATGGTATGATATAGACCCTACAGTGAGTTTAGCTGTCAGCTTAATGCGAAATGCTAATATAGTTTCGCAATATAAATGTGCAGATTTAATAGTGGAAACATCAAAAGAACATGGCATTGATTTATCAGAAAACATTCTAACGGATGCTTTTACATATGTGTTACGACGTTGGTATGATACAGACCAAAAAATAGCGGAATCTTTTGAATACCTTAAATTACTTCCAAGCGATTTGCAGAAAGAAGTAGCATTGCGTTTGATTAATTTACTTCAAGAGGAAGAAAGTAATTCATAATGAAAACCGTGCTGCATTTTATTTTAAATCCTGCATTCTTTTCTGTTGTTTTGTTATGTTTATTATGTGTTCGAAAAGTAAATGTATTGCTTGCTATTATTATATCAACGATAGTTGCAGGCTTATTATCCGGCATGGATATTAATAATATTATGAATGTTTTTATATCAGGTATGGGAGGAAATTCGGAAACGGCACTAAGCTATATTTTACTTGGAGCATTTGCTGCAACGATGGCACATTCAGGTTTTACTGATGTAATATCTAATAAAATTGCAAAAATCGTGTTTGGTAAAAAATCTTTATTACTTATTATTTTGTGTTTTATCGCTATGGCTTCACAGAATATAATTCCAATTCATATAGCTTTTATTCCGATAATAATACCGCCGCTTTTAAAAGTAATGAATGATATGAAACTTGACAGGCGCGCAGTTGCTTGTGTACTTGCTTTTGGTTTAAAAATGCCATATATAGCTATTCCTATTGGTTTTGGGTTAATATTTCAAAATTTGATTGCTGATAATATGATTCAAAACGGTATCGGTATATTAAGAGCTGATATTTGGAAATTTAATGTCATTCTTGGAATCGGAATGTTTGTCGGGTTGCTTACTGCAATACTGATATCTTACAGAAAGCCAAGAATATACAAAGAAAAAAATATTATAAATAATAATATACAAGATGTAAAATTCAAACTGTCGCATTGGTTTATAATATTTGCGGCTGCAGCTACTTTTGTTGTTCAACTTATTACAAAATCACTTCCACTGGGGGCTTTAGTCGGACTTGGTATTATTTTTTCCTGTCGTGTAATTCCGCAAGAGAAAATGGACAAAATGATGAACGAAGGTATTTATTTAATGGGATATGTAGCTTTTGTAATGCTTGTAGCTGCAGGTTTTGCCTCAGTGCTTAAAGAAACTGATTCAATACAAACTCTTGTAAATATGGTTATTAATTATTTACCGCAAAATATTATTTTGACATCTTTGATATTGCTAATATTAGGGCTTTTTATAACAATTGGAATCGGAACCTCATTTGGTACGATTCCGATTATTGCGGTTTTGTTTATTCCAATATGCGTAAAAATGGGATTTAATCCTGCGCAAATTGCAATTTTAATATCAGCTGCAGCAGCTCTTGGTGATGCCGGTTCACCGGCTTCAGATACAACTTTAGGCCCAACCTCCGGTTTGAATGCAGATGGACAACATAATCACATTTTTGATACTTGTATTCCAACGTTTTTACATTTTAATATTGCACTAATATTATTTGCACTAATTGGTATTTTTATATTTTGCTAAAATAATTGATAGTAGTTTATTTTATTCAATTACACTTTTGTTTCCGGAAAATATTTTTAATCTCTCAGTTTTACACCGGTAACTTTAGAAATACCTTTTTCTTTTTGGGTTACACCAATGGTTCTGTTTGCAGATTCTATCATTGGTTTTCTGTGGCTGACAACAATAAATTGCGTTGTTTCTGATTGAGATTGAACGATACTTGCTAATTTTTCAACGTTAATACCGTCTAAACTTGCATCAACTTCGTCAAAAGCGTAAAAAGGTGCCGGCATATATTTTTGTATTGCAAATACAAATGAAAGAGCCGTAAGAGCTTTTTCTCCGCCCGACATACCCATTAAGCGTTGTTTTTTCTTGTCACGAGGCTGTGCTTCAATGTCTAATCCGCCTTCAAAAGGTTTTTCTTCATTTTCTAAAATCAAAGTACCTTCGCCTTCTGAAAGTTTGTGGAAAATATCTTTAAAGTTTTCATTTAAGGCATTGTATGTTTTCAAGAATGTTTCTTTCTTTAAATCTTCATACCCTTGCATTCTATCAAGAATTTGTTTTCTTTCTGTAGACAGAGTTTCTATTTGAACCTGTAATTCTGCTTGACGAGTTGATACAACTTCGTAGTCTTCAAGTGCTTTCATATTTACGGCACCAAGCTCATCCATACGCTTTTGTAATCTTTGAATACGGTTTGTAATTTCGTCAATAGACATTTCAACAGGAGTAAGTTCGTTTATATTTACACCTGCATCTGTTAATACATTTCTTGTCTCTTCAAGTTGTGGTTCCAACTCTCTTCTGCGCGATTTAAAAGATTCTATCTGTTCAGCTATTCTGTCTATCTCAGAAACCTGAAGGTTCTTTTTTGTCTCTAAATCAATAATATCTTTATTAATATCATCTCTTTGTTTTAGCAATTCTCCGAGTTTATCGGTTATCTCTTTTATTTGAACTTCTAATACTTCTAATTGCTCATTTAGTCCTTTAATCTCTTCCGTAAATTTTGACTTATCAAGAGAAAGTTCTCTATTATTTTCCAATGAATGTGATATTGTTTCATTGTGAGTCTTTATTGTAGTTTTAAAGAACTCTATCATTTGATGCAAACCGTCAATTTCGTTATTAGCATCTGCTTTATTTTTTTCATAACGTTTGATTTCCGCTTCAACACCGGCGGTTTTTTCCTTTAAATCTTTTAAATCGGTATCGTTCATAAGCTTTTCTATCTCTTGAATAGCTGTTTGAACGTTTGTCATTTTATCTGAAAGCTCAATATGTTCTTCTTCCAATTTATCCAGTGATTTTTCTATTGCAGTAATTTCAGGTTCTGTATTTTTTATAAATGCAACTTTTTCATCAAAGTTTTGTTTTACATTTGCAAACATTGTATCAAAGTTGTTGAGTTCAAGTTTTGCCTTGCTTAGTTCAGTCGTAGAAGCGGTATTTTTACTTCTAACATCTTCCATTTTATTTTCCAGATTATTACGTTTGGTTATTAAATCTGTTCGTTTTTGTTCTAATTCTTTTACTTTTAATTTGTATGCATCTATTTCTGTATCTGAATTTTGGGCAAATTTCAGTTCTGTCTTCTTAATAGCACCGCCTGTTATTGAGCCTGATTTTTCGAATAAATCTCCTGATAATGTAACCATTCTGTATTTACCGATTAATTTATGTGCTGTTTCTCTGTCTTCAACGACAAGAGTATCACCTACAGCATAATAAAAAGCATTAAGATATTCGTCATCAAAATCTATAAGATTTATAGCAAAATCTATAACACCCTTGTCTTTTGGCAAATTTAAACTTGTTGGGCATTTGACAATTTTATTTAAAGGAACAAATGTTGCACGTCCTGCACTTGCAGATTTTAATAATTCGATACAAGTTGCAGCTACGTGTTCATCATCAACAACAATGTGTGCCATTCTACCGCCAACGGCGATTCCTAATGCTGTAGAATATTCTTCATCTACTTGTCCGAGTTTCATTAACGGAGCATGAACACCTCTTAGTTTTGCATTCATAACAGTATCAACGGCACGTCCAAGATTGGCTTCTTCATTTGCATTCTTAGTTGCCTCAAGTAAGTATAATTTTTTACTTGCCGCCTGAATGTCATATTCAAGATCTGTGATTTCATTTTTAGTCTTATCCAGTTCATACAAAGTATTCTTAAGGATAAGTTTAAAATCGTCAACTTCTTTTTCTAATTGTTCTATTAAAAGTTGTTTTGAGGATTTATTATCTTCATAATTAGTCTTAAATTCTTCAAGTTCTTTTAGCTTCACTTTTGCATCTTCAATTGCTTTTTTCTTCGAAGAAAGTTCAGATTCTAATGGAGCTTGTTTCTGTATAATCTTTGTTTCTTTATCCTGATATTCTTCCAGTTCTTTTCTTAATGTGTTGCGTTTTTCAAGGTGTTTTTCTGCTGTTTCATTAAGCCCTGACATATCTTCTAAGATTTTATGCAAAATAGCTTTTTGTTCTGTAATGTTTTTGTCAATGCCGACAATTTGTTCTTGTTTTAACTGAATTTTTAGTTCACTATCTTTAATCTTTCCTTCTTGGACTTCAATTCCGTTTTTTGTATTTTCTATTGTCTTTAGATTTGACTGAATTTGTTTATCCGCATAATCAATAGAAGCATTTTTTCTGTCTATAGAACCCTTTATTTCTTCGGCTTTTTGTTTAAGCTCAAGCTGATGACCTTCACCCTTTTCTTTTATTGTAGAGGATAATTCTTCATACTTTTCTTTTATAAGTTTTAATCTTTCTTCAAGGTCTTTTGACTTAATTTCTTCTTCTTTTTTCTTTTTAGTAAATTCTAAAATATTTTCATGAGCTTTTTCTAAATTTCTTTTTATTTCAAAAAATTTTACTGTATTTATTTGACTTTCTAAACTTGTTTTTTCGTCTTTCAATTTTTGATATTTAAGAGCAACTTCTTTTTCTTCTTTAAGTTGTTCTAAACGAGTATTGACTTCATTGAGAATAAGAGTAGAGTTGACAACTCGTTTTTCGACTGTTTCCAATTCTGAAGTAGCCTGTTCTATACGACGGTCAAAATCCGCTACTCCGGCGATTTCATCTATTACTTTTCTTCTTTCGGTAGGAGTACACGAAGTTATTGTTGTAACATCTCCCTGCATTACTACGTTGTAGCTGTTAGGGGTTATGTTGTGTTTTTCCAGCAGTGCATGAACATCAGAAAGTGTCACAATTTTATTGTCTATATAATACACACTATTAAACTGCCCTTGAGAAGTTTTACGAATTTTTCTTGCTACTGAAAAATCTCCTTTTTCTGTATCTCCAAAAGTAACTTTTACAAAAGCTTCATTTCTTTTATTATAAGTGGAAATTAAATGAAATAACTTTTCTGCTCTTAAAGTCCTGCTTGTAGAAAGTCCCAAAGCAAACAGTATACTATCTATAATAGTGCTTTTACCTGAACCATTCGGGCCGGAAATGGTTGTAAACCCTTTTAACATAGGTATTTCGACTTTATTAGCAAATGACTTGAAATTGTCAATTTCTAACTGCTTTATGTACATAATATTCCTAAAGATTCTCTTCCCAAAGTATATATACATATATTAAAGCCTAAGAATAAGCTAGTGTCAATGTGTTACAGAGTATGAAGTATGTTTTGTTTTGATAAAAGAAACTGCGTAACAAATTGAAAAATGACAAATTTTTATTTATCTCTCAATCTGAAAAACTGCTAGTATAATTTATACAAGTCCCTAACATTAAAATATAACAGATTTTGCAGCAGTTTGTCGTCTTTAAAATAAGAAGCAATTTTAACTCTAAAATTATCAAGATTCTTTCGGTACAATTCGTTTGTTTGATTAAAGTCTCCAACCGGAACGTCTGATGCCCATAAGATACGATTTGTATAATCACCCTTTGCAGTATTTCTGAGTTTTTCAATAAGATATATAACATCATCCATATTTCCTGTGCCAAAATCCATCCATGATATATCACAAAATAAAGTTGCTCTTTCATGCTCTATGGAATCAATCATAATCTCAGTTGCAGCTTGATGAGATTCTTTGGGACCTGTTGAAAGATGACCGAGAATGATTGGAACATCAGGAAATTCGCATGCTTTTTTATAGATAAGTTTTGGTGAAGAAAACCTTGACTTTATATGACCGGAATGGAATAAACAAGGTTTTTTGAATTCTCTTGCAAGTTTTAAATACATATCATACTTTGAAGAATCTGCCGGAAGTTTCATACATTCAGGATGAAATTTTAATCCTATGAATTGCGGGTACTCTGATAATAAATACTTCATTACGTGGTTATCTAACTCTTTATTCGGTTGACAAACAGCCAGTGGTAATAATTTTTTGTATTTTTTTGCGACTTTTATCATATCCAGATTGCAATCAAGTTCGCTTTTCACCTGAACTGCGTCAATTCCTTCCAAATTCGAGCATATTGCATAATCAACATTATCTCCTATTACGCCGGTAACAAATTCAGGAGAATAATTTCCCCAAGCTGAGTTATATCCATAGTGCGTATGAGAATCAATAATCAAGCTTGTTATCCTTTCTGTGTACTTCTTATACCACGAGTTATTGCTTCTAATATTCTTTGTACTTTAACTATTTCAATTCCTTCAATATTTTCTTCTATATTGTTAGCCGCCGGAATTATAATTCTTTTAAAACCGAGTTTTTGAGCTTCGTTAATACGTTTTTCTATATGATTAACTGCTCTAATTTCTCCTGATAAACCTAACTCTCCAACAATTGCGGTTTGCATATCAAAAACAACATCTCTTACGCAGGTTACTATAGCTAGTGCTATACCTAAATCTGCGGCAGGTTCGTTTACATCAATTCCGCCGATTACATTTACGTATACGTCTTGTTTTGACAAATTGAGCCCGATTCTTTTTTCCAAAACTGCCAATATCTGCAGCACTCTACCGGTATCAACACCATTTGCAACTCTTCGTGGTGCCGGATAAGGAGTTGTTCCGACCAAAGCTTGTATTTCTACCAGCAAAGGTCTTGTTCCTTCACTTGTAACAATAATGGTGCTTCCTGGAGTTTGAGTTTGATTGTATTCTTTTAAAAATAATTCGCTTGGATTGATAACTTCTGCAAGTCCGTTTGATCTCATTTCAAAAATTCCAACTTCAGACGTATTTCCAAATCTATTTTTTATAGATCTTAAAATGCGGTATGTTTTATATTTATCTCCTTCAAATTGAATTACGGCATCTACCATATGCTCTAATACTTTTGGTCCTGCTATGTTACCTTCTTTTGTAACATGTCCGATTACTATAACAGAAACATTTTGTGTTTTTGATATTTGCATTAAAGAGTTACAGCATTCTCTAATCTGTGATACACTTCCGGCGGAGCTTTGAATGAGCGATGTATAAATAGCTTGAATACTATCAATAATCACTAAATCAGGTTTTAATGCCTCAATGTGCTTTTTTATCAGTTCTAAATTTGTCTGCGGGTATATGTACAGATTATCTGATTTAACTCCTAAACGCTCTGCACGAAGCTTTACTTGGCTTGCGGATTCTTCTGCTGATATATACAAAACACTTTTACCTTGTTTGCACAATTCTCCTGAAGTTTGCAAAAGTATAGTAGATTTGCCAATACCCGGGTCTCCAGCTATTAAAACCAATGAACCTTGTACTATACCACCCCCTAAAACTCTGTCAAATTCAGAAATATTGGTGGTAAAACGGATTTCTGAATTCATTTCTATTTCAGATAGTTTCATTGGAGGAAATGTATCATTTAATTCTATAATCGATTCTTTTTTTTGAAAAGTTTCACTAAGTTCTTCTACAAACGATCCCCAAGAACTACATTCAGGACATTTCCCAAGATATCCGGCTGTTTCATATCCGCAATTTTGACATACATATTTAGATTTAACTTTTGCCATAAAATTTTTCCACAAAACACCAAATCCAAGCTACATAACATGCTATTCTTGGAACTGATATTAAATTTCTTTTTATTTTGTTAACTATCCTTTATTAACAGGAATTATTAATTTCTGCCCAATTGATAACGCATTAGGATTTGCCATTTTATTAGCTTCTTGAATTAAATTAACCTTATCCATGCTAAATGAACCATAAAATCTGATGACAATACTTTCTAAAGTATCACCTTCTTTAACGGTATATTCTTCATTTATAATTGCAGATACAGGAGTTTCTTTGATGTTATCAGCAGGAATAAATCTAAATTTAGCATTTTCTGTTTGAGCCGGTTTAATTTTTGGAACGGCATCTTCCTTCGGAGTTGATATATTTATAAGAAGGCTTACAAATGTTGTTATCAACAATGTGATAATAACTCCTGCAATAAGTCCTATTACAAAATATACTTGAGGAGCCTTTTCATTCTTTCGATTTTTAGTAGCAACACCTAATGTTTGCCATAAAGCATCTAACTCACGGCTTTTTGTTTGTTTTCTGTAGAAATCTTCATCTTGATGTTCTCTGTTATATCTTTCCAGAGCTTCCATCATTGCAATTCTTTCTTTTGTGATATTTGATCTCTTCAGCGTTGTACTTTTCATAACTCCTCACTAATTAAAAATACACTATCTTATTATAGAAGTAGCATAAAAACAAAGCCCGTGCAAATTTGTTAACAAATAATGTAAAGAATTGTTAATCTATACACGAAGTATGAACTTCGTCATTATTGACATTTTGTTCTTTTTCATCGGAGCATTCTTCTGATTTTATTGCTCGTAAATATAATTTGCTTTCGGCAATTCTTGTATCTATCGTTATGATAACATCATTATAAAGTTCTTCTAATATTTTTGAATTTTTAAATCTTGTGTAGAAAAACAGCAATGTAGATTTGTTTTCTACTAATTCATTTTTTAAATTTACTATTTTAGCATAAATATTTGGGTCAATTATTTCTTTGTTTTCACACATAAGTATAAATATATCGCCAATCCACCATTCAGCTTCTTCTACATTTTTTGCTTTTAACCCCTTTTTACTATTTTTTAGGAATTTAGATATTTTAGAGTAAACGTTTGTAATTTTTTCTTTTTTTGAAGGTAAAATTTCTTTAAAGTATTTCATAGTTTGGTCATACCCGCTGTTGATAAGTTTTCTTCTGGCATCTTTGCTTAGGTTAAAATCGGCAAAAAATATATCGCCTGCATTTATTGTAATGCAGTCATATCTGTCATTCTGACCAAACATGTCTGTCACAAATTCCGTTGCAACATCTGTTACACAGCTATAGATTGTATTTATAAAAGAAATTGGATTGTTATCATTTTTATTGTAATCGCCTTCCAATCTGAATTCTAAAATTCTGCTTTCAGAATTATTCAGAGAATCAGATAATCTCCACATTGGTGAAGCTTTTTGTAAATCTCCATCAACAAGAGAAGCTCCGTTTAATTCATATGGAGCCATTAGTCCGGGCATGCTTGATGAAATTTTAATGGCCTGAGCTACTTCAAAATCCGGAGTTTTTTCTTTTGAAAATTCATGTGAACAAAAATGTTTAATATCAGTTGTTATAATAACAAGATCTTTTTCAATATCTTTAAACGTAATATTTCTGCCTTTTACATTTGTTACTTTGTTTTTTAGCAATTCATTCAACCAATCCAGAAATATTTCGCCTTTAGAAAGAGCAAAAGATTTACCGAAACCTAAATGAATATCTTTAAATAAATCGAAATTAACTTTCATAAAAAAGTTTTCCAATTCATAAGATTTGTATCCGCAAGCAAGGAGTGCTGCAATAATAGCTCCAACAGAAGAACCGCCTATGATATCGTATTCAATATTTAATTCTTCCAAAGCACGAATTGTTCCTATGTAAGCTAGCCCTCTTATCGCTCCTCCGCCAAATAAGCATGTGTATTTTAATGGATTTGTCATTATTTGTTCTTTCTTTTTAAACAGATTCCAATATTTTTATACCACAATAACAGATAAAATAGAATTATTACAAAATTTATAAAATATGTATTGTCCAAGTATGCTGTCTGTGTTATAATCCATTTGTGTACTTATTAGAAAGGGAGATAATGTTATGGCAAAATTTGTATGCTCAGTATGTGGTTATACGGTAGAAGGTGAAGCACCTGAGACTTGTCCTGTATGTGGTGCAGTAAAAGAAGTTTTTACAAAAGTAGAAGATGGTAATAAAGAATATGCAGATGAACACAGAGTCGGTATTGCAAAGGATTTAGATCCGCAAATTATGGAAGGGTTAAGAGCAAACTTTAACGGTGAATGTGCAGAAGTCGGTATGTATCTTGCAATGTCAAGACAAGCTGATAGAGAAGGTTATCCTGAAATAGCTGAAGCATACAAAAGATATGCTTTTGAAGAAGCTGATCATGCTTCTAGATTTGCTGAATTATTAGGTGAGGTTCTTACTAATTCAACTAAGAAAAACTTAGAAATGAGAGCTGAAGCTGAATTTGGTGCTTGTGACGGAAAACTAAAACTTGCAAAACGTGCAAAAGAACTAGGACTTGATGCTATTCACGATACAGTTCATGAAATGGCAAAGGATGAAGCACGTCATGGAAGAGGTTTTGATGGATTATTAGCAAGATATTTTGGAGAATAATCTATTATAGCAATACATAAAAACGTATCGATATTTCGATACGTTTTTTTATAAGCCAATTTGTCTAATGACTTCGTATACAGTTATGGCAACAGAATTCGAAAGATTAAGGCTTCTTTGTCCTTCTACCATTGGTAAAGTTATTGCACTTTCTTGAGTAACATATTCCTGCGGAAGTCCTCTTGATTCGGGGCCAAAAACAAGAAAGTCTCCGTCTTTAAATTTAATGTCCGTATATTTTTTCTTAGATTTAGTTGTTAAATAGAAAAATCTGCCGTGAGGAAATGTTTTAAATAATTCTTCCATTGAATCTATTTTATGCAAATCAACATTTTGCCAATAGTCCATGCCGGCACGTTTAACGTATTTATCTGTAAGAGCAAATCCAAGTTTGCCGACAAGATATAAAGACGCTCCGGTACATACGCATAGACGTGCAATATTACCTGTATTAGCTGGTATTTCAGGTTCATATAAAACCACGTTAATTTTTGCCAATAGTTACTCCTTTAAAATCTCTAATTTAATAATGATATGTAATCTTACTTAGTTTCTTTACACTATTCCTCAATAACTCTTTTTGCTTCTATAACTACAGGCAAACCTCTAACTACGCAGAATACAATTGCAAATATTGCGGCGCCATAACCTATATTCCAAATGATTTCTTGATTAGGAATATTAGGTATTTTAGCTGCAATTATAAGAATAAAAGCAAGAACCTTAGCTACAGCATAACTGATTCTCATAAATTTAGAACCTGTTATCCATTTGCATATAGGATTTCTTTGCATGCCAAATGGAGTTAATCCTTTTTCCATAGCTGCACTTCTAATTGTGTCAGTAACAAAACCTCTTGTGAGCGCAATTAAAGGAAATAATATATTTATCCAACCCATAACGGCAAATAAAACCCAATAAGTGTTTTCAACTATTCTGTCTCCCATAATATCAAGAAGAGCACCAAATTTTGAAACTTCATTAAACTTTCTTGCAACGTAACCGTCTAAGCCATCAAGAGAAAATGCCAGTATTGTTAAAATTAATGCCCACAAATAAGCTTGAGCATTACCTTGCATTGCATATATTAAATATACAGCTGCAAACATTATAAATATTCTGAATATTGAAATAAAATTAGCCATTTTAACTACCTCTTTTGTTTTTAAATATAATATATAAAAATTTATTATAATCTAAATTATTTCTATATCTACAGTCACTCCATATCTTTCAAATTTACTTTTTGTATTTATTGCAAAATCATAATCAACATTGTTTATGTTTATTTTTTCAGAATTTTCTATTAAATCTTTTGCCTCTTTTAATCCTAAGTTCATACAAGTCCTAATAATTTTTAAAACTTCTGTTTTTTTGTTCTCAGGAATATTTGATAACACAACATTAACCCTGTTCTGATTTGATTCAGAATATTGATACCTTTGTATATTTTCTTTCAAAGATTTTATACTGTATATTAAAATTAAAGTTGTAAAAACAATAATAGCCAACAATAACAAAGTCATTTTACAATATTTACCCCTACCCCTTCATTCTTGAAAGTGCAAAGTCTGTTTTATCAAGTTCTTCTTTTTTTGAACCAAGCATAATACGTTCGGCTTCTTCTAAAATACTTACAACCTCATATCCGTTTGCACCATCTGAACGTGCTTTTTGACCTGTTGCTATACAATTTACAAAATGCTGGCATGCGAGTTTTAGCGGCTCAATTTCCAAGTAATCAAGTGCAACATTTTGGGTGTTTGCAGGTATAAAGTTGTCATAGATTTTTAATTTATCGGTTTGCGCACAATCATCAAAAATTGCAGTAGCTTTTGTTCCTCTAATTAACAAATTAACGTGTTTTTGAGGTGTAATCCAACTGTCTGATATATGAGCAATAATACCGTCTTCAAATTCTATACCTAAATGAGTAATATCCATGATATTATTTCTGTCACTGGATGCACCTATTGCAGAAATAACTTTAATCGGCTTTTTCCCTGTAACATAGGCTACCATTGCAACATCATGGGGTGCCAAATCCCACATAACACTTCTGTCATTCTTGTGATAATTAACATTTAATCTGTCACTTTGAGCATAAACAATGTCACCAAGTTCACCTTCTTCTATTAACATTTTTAATCTGTTAACAGCAGGATGATATAATAGTAAGTGGTCAACCATAAGAACTAAATTCTTTGATTCAGCAAGCTCCATTAATTGTCTTGCTTCTTCTGCGACTGTAGAAATAGGTTTTTCTACATAAACATTCTTTCCTGCTTCTAACATGGTCTTAACTATCTTGAAATGAGTATGGCTGGGTGTAACAACAGCGACACCTGTTATCTCAGGATTGTTAATAATCTCATTAAAATCTTTTGTAGTTTTTACACCGGGGAATTGTTCCCGAACGGTCTTTAAAGATTCTTCATCTAAATCACATACATATTCTAATACATTTAAGTTATAAAAATTACGGACAATGTTTTTACCCCACATTCCCATTCCGATAACTGCAATTTTCTGATTATTCATACTTTCCCCTTTATTTTATATAGGCATTATATTACAAATGAATATTGTAGTAAAGTATAACAATAATCTATGTATCACTGATTTATTATACCTTAGTTAAATCATACAAACGGTTGATGTATCAATTCTGTAAATAAACTATTATACGTATGGAATATAGTAGGGATGAGGTATGATTGATTCTATATTTTGGGATGAATTATATAAACAATTTTCTTGGTATGACTCGCTGTTTACGCCACTGGTGAAAAATTGCAGTAAAGAGTTCTTTTTTGACGGTTTGGAATTTAAGTTAATTTCAGCCAGTACTAATATGAATATTTTGTCACAGAATGATACATTTTTTGTAACAAAGGTGAAAATAAATTCAAAAAATGATGTGTTTATTCGTATATCACAAGAAGCTATAAATGTAATATTGGATAAAGTTCTGGGAAAAAATAATCGTAAGTTTGATTTAACAGAAGTATCAGAGCTTGAAGCAAAAATTATTACCGAGTTTAGTGATTATCTTTTTGAAACATTAACGCCAAATTTTAATGTTGATCCTCACAGAAGATATACAGAAATTCTTCACTTAACTTATTATGTGAAAAATGAAAGTTCAGATGCAGCAGCAAAATTTATAATTTCAGTGCCTAAAGAAATATTGTCACCAAAATCTATAGAGGCGCAAGTTCAGCATTATACTGATGATGATTTTCTTGATTGTATGGTAGATGCAAGTTTTTATGTGGGTTCAACTTCTTTTTCAATGGCAGATGTAAAAAGATTAGAAGCTGGTGATGTAGTTGTGTTAGAACATAGCGATTCTTCTTCTATGACCCTTACAAATGAAGGTATAAATCAAAAATTTCAAATCAGACCAAATTCAAGGATTGTAGAACCATACGAAGCTACTGTAGAAAATAGCATGGAGGATAATATGGGAAATTCTAATTTATGGGATAGTATACAGGTTGATTTGTCGGCCGAATTTGAAAAGGTTAAAGTTCCGCTTGGCGAACTTAAGAGTATAGAAGAAGGTCTGGTTGTAGACTTATGTTCTGTATATGATAACAAAGTTTATTTAAAAGTAGGAGAAAAAACTGTTGCAACAGGAGGTTTGGTAATAATAAATGATAGGTTCGGTGTAAGAATTGAGAATGTCCCTACAAATGAAAGTGATTTGGTAGAGGAAGAGAACACAGAAATGAATAATCAAGAGAATTCTCCGGCAGGAGATAATTTTGATTACAGTGATTTTGAAGCTGATGAAAATCAAGGTTGATTTTTGTCAAATTAATATTAAATACATATAAGAACAAAAAAGGATAAGAAAAATGGGATATATTAGTAATTTTATCGTATATACGCTAGCAATGGTTGGTGTTATAGTTGTTGCATTGCTTGTATTTAAAAATGCAACATCAGTTTGTCAGGGCAAAACATCTAAATATCTAAAAATTATAGATACAATTTCACTCGGACAAAGAAAAAATCTTTACATAGTATCAACTGGAAAAGAACAGTTTTTAATAGCAGGTGATGTTAATAATACTTGTCTTATCTCAAAATTGGATTCTTTCAATAATTCAGTAAGTGCAAATTCATCAGAGTCACTGAATTGTATAAAACCCACAGAAAATTCTTTTAAAGAAACTTTAGAATCTCTCCCAAGACAAAGCTTTATGGATAAACGAAGCGGATTAAACCTGACTTCTGATATGTATAATAAAAAATCAAATAATTCTGTGATAAGAAATTTAGCAGAGATTATGAAACATTAGCTGTATTAATAACAAAAGGATTTATAATGGAAAGCGCTTTACAAAATATGAACCCTGTTTTACAAATGCTAACGGTAATGACACTATTTTCACTATTACCGTTTGTATTTTGCTGTATGACATCTTTTTTAAGATTTACAATTGTATTTTCTCTTCTTAAAACCGCAATGGGTGTACAAGTGCCTCCGGCTCTTGTAACCATAGGGTTATGTATGATTTTAACTTTTTATACGATGGGCGGAGTTTTTCAGCAGTGTTACGAACAAGGTTCGATCCCTTATCAAAAAAATCAGAATTTGGTTATGGCTGTAGATGCCGGTTCGAAACCTCTCAAGGAATTTATGCTGAAACAAACCAGAGAAAATGATTTAGCATTTTTTATAGAGTTAAAATATAAAACTCCTCCTAAATCTCCTGATGTTTTAACAATTTGGGAAGTTGCTCCGGCGTTTATTTTGAGTGAACTTAAAACAGCATTTGAAATAGGTTTTATAGTTTTTGTACCGTTTATTGTCTTAGACCTTGTTGTTGCAAATATACTTTTGGCATTAGGTATGTTTATGTTATCACCGACAATCATATCTTTACCATTTAAATTGCTGATTTTTATAGCAGTTGACGGATGGTCGCTAATTGTTCAAGGTCTGGTTCAAAGTTATAATTAGGTAAACAAAAGGAACTTTAAAAAATGATAGAAGTATTAACAGAATATTTAGCAAAAGGATTCATGACAATGTTATCTATATCAATGCCATGTGTTCTTACTGCTGCTGCTATCGGTCTTATTGTAGGTATTATACAAGCTGTTACACAAGTTCAGGAACAAACAATTGCCGCTGCCCCTAAAATATTTATGGTGTTTTTGGTTATTGTTATAGGAGGTTTGGGATTTATTAAATTGCTTACAAATTTGTTTATAGAAGGTATGAATCTTGCTTTTAATACAGTTCCTAAGTCAGAAAATTTTGCGCTTCCTGCAGATTATTATAAATATACAAAACCTTTTGAAAATGAAATGCAAGATAAATTTAAAAATATACCTTATGTAAAAGATGCAATGAAAAGTTCAGGGCAAGTTCCATATATAAACAATGCTCAAAAAATAAAATATCAAACAGCTCCAAAAACTCCTATGCCAAAACCTAATTATGTAGAAACAAAAAAAATACTTGGGCGTTAATAAAGAAAAGGAAATTAAATGAAAAAATATATTTTAGTAATCTTAAGTTTTATATTATTAATACCAAATGTGTTTGCATATGAGGATTGTATTATTTCAACAAATGGTAAGCTAACAGATATCAAAATCCAGCGCAATGATGTAATAGATGTTTTTCCGTTGATAACCGTAATGAACGATAAAAATACTCTTATAGTTCATCCTCTAAAAGAAGGTTTTACAAAATTTTCAGTGCTAAGAAATAAAAATGAAAAATTTGTTTTAGGAGTAAATGTATCAAAGAATAAAACTGAAATTTTGTGCAATTCTGAATTCGAAGTGCTAACAGTAGATTGTCCTCCGGTTGAAGAATATACAGAGCTTGATCTTCCTCAATATATTTTAGAAATGGAAGAGAATAAGAACAGCTTTGATCTTGACGAACCTCCTGTATATCAAAAATAGGTAAAAATATGGATCAAGTAATAAGTCAATTATCTATAATGTTTCCTGAATTTGCACGTTGGTTTTCTGCAGGTTTTATAGTGTTCGCAAGGCTAATGGGCTTTATAAGATTTGCACCTATATTTAATAGAAAAGAAATTGCAGGTATTGTTAAACTTGCATTTGCTTTTATATTGACGATAATATTAACTCCTTTGCTTAAGCCTACAACACCGCCACAAGATTCTATGCTCTTACTTTTGTTACTGAATTTTGCAGCAGGTGCAATTATAGGGTATATAGCGCAGATAATAATACTTGCAATAGAATCCGGTGGAGATATGATTAATACTCAGATGGGTTTATCGTCTGCGATGGTTATGGATCCTTCTACAAACAGTCAAACTTCGATTTTGAGTCGTGTAATAACTTTGTTGGGATTAATAATCTTTATGGAAATTGGTGGTTTTTATTGGATTATAAATGCTTTTTTAAGAAGTTTTGAGCTTTTTCCAATTTATGCGGTTGCGATACCGTTAGAAAAAATTATAAATCTTGATTATTTAGTAACGACAACATCAAATGTTTTATATATTGGCTTGCAAATTGCTTCTCCTGTTCTTTTGGCAACATTAGGACAAGATCTTATTCTGGGCGTTATATCCAAAACGGCTCCGCAAGTTAACGTATTTCAATTGTCATTTCTGTTTAAGCCGGTATTTGGTGCAGCGATAATGATTTGGATATTACCAATGTTGATTAATGTTATATCTGATTTCTTTTTATCATTTTCACAAATATACTAAAAACCCAGCTCTATAAATAACAGAGCTGAGTCTTTAAAATTGTTTGAAAATTAATTATATTGCTTTTTGAACTTTTCCTGCTCTTAAGCATGATGTGCAAACACATTTTTTTACTGCGTGACCATTTTTATCAAGAACTCTGATTTCTTGAATATTAGGTGATTGAACATTATCAATTTTTTTATTTGAGAAAGTACGTTTTGCTGCTTTTAAAGTACCTTTTCCACATATTTCACAAGTTTTTGCCATAATTCTATTCCTTCTTTCTAATCTAGTGTAACTAAAGTCTAACTTAAAAGAGTTTTTTTTGCAAGCAATTATAAGTTTTGTGTAATATAACTTTAATATTTTCATGTAAAATTTTGTATATTACTAACAAAAAATTTTTTTTTAAGTTTTATTTATTATGTATTATATAAAATAAAAAGGAGTTTTTATGGATTTTAGAGTAAGTTCATATTCAATGGTTAATAATATTTCATTTAAAAGCAAATTCGGGAGAAAAATAATTAAAAATTTAGCATTGGGAGTTGCTGCAACAACTTTATTGACATCTTCTTGTATTAATAAAAATAATAATACGTCAAAAGATGAATTTGTAGCGGATACTACTTACAATGAAGCTAATAATATACAAAAGTCATATCATTATTTCCCTACAGAGGACGGCAGTGTAGATGCTACTAATTATAGCTGGGTAGAGACAATTTTCCCTGACGGAAAAATATTAAGAGATAGTTTTGGATATAACATTACTATTAGTCCAAAGGGTGAAAGAACTGTTGTTCATACTACAATAGATGAATGTGGAAATAAAACAACTACTACAGAACATCCTGACGGTATCAGGAATGTACATATTGATTACAAGCTTGATAATCCAAGTGAAATATTGTACGTAGAAAAAAATTATAGAAAAGACGGAACGTTAAAAGATAATAAGTATTACAATGAAATTCCGCTTGATAGTTTTGGTGTCCAAAGAAGTATAGAACAAAGCTTTGAAATATATGATGAACATGAAGTTTTACTTGCATGGGTATCGAACGTAGCAGATTCTGCAAGAAACAAAAAATATAATAAATATGATAAATTGGGTAGACTTATATATGATGATATAAAAAATGAACGTTTCAAATATTCTGGTAAAAGTAAAATTCCCCGAATTTCTGTTGCGTATTATGATGATTGCCGGCGCATAACTCTATATAATAAAGATGGTTCTGTTCAGAAAACTTATTTTAAAGCTTCAAACGGAACCATCACAAATCAAGATGAATTTGAAAAAGAATTTTAATTATGCCATTACCAGATCTAACTCACTTAACATTTTTTTGTCTTGTTCGGATTTAGAACCGCAAGTTGTAAGATAGTTACCTACAAGTAATGAGTTAATGCCTGCAATTATGCCAATTTTCTGATTATATTCGCTCAATCTTGTAGTTCGTCCGCCTGCGTATCTCAAAAGTGCTTTTGGTAAAATCATTCTAAAAATACAAATTGTTTTCAAAATTTCTTCTTCATCAATTTTGTTTTCGTATCCTTCCAAAGGAGTTCCTTTAATAGGATTCAAAAAATTTATAGGAACGGTTTTTGGATTTAATTCTTTTAATGATAGTGCCATATCAACACGGTCTTCTCTTGTTTCACCCATACCTATGATTACACCGCAGCAAGCTTCCATGCCGTATTTTTGTATCATTTTTACAGTATTTACTCTGTCTGAAAAATTATGAGTCGTGCAAATTTTGCTGTGATAATTTTCTGATGTATTAATATTATGGTTAAATCTTTCTACTCCTGCTTCTTTGATTTGTTTCACTTGTTCTTCAGATAGTAATCCAAGTGAAGCACAGCAGTGGATACCGTCTATAGAAGCAACTTCTCGTATCATTTCTAATATTTTTTCAAAATCTTTTCCTGTAGGAACTCTTCCTGATGTCACGATGCAAAACCTTGTAGCACCGTTTTCTTTTGCGCTTAATGCTGCTTTTTTAACAGTTTCAACATCAAGAAGCGGGTGACATTCTATTTCTGCGTGATTATGTTTTGATTGTGCGCAATATTTACAGTTTTCTGAACATTCTCCTGTTTTGGCACTAATGATACTGCAAGCTTCAACGGTATTATCAAAATTTTCTATAGTGATTTTATGTGAAATATCAATTAATTCTTCTAAAGGTTCTTCGTATAATTTAAGATAATCTTCTTTTGTTAAATTAGTGTAATCTTTCATAATAATATATTTACCCCCCATCTATACTTTCGGCATACACTTGTATTTTAGCACAAAAAAATGGATTATGAACAAATTTTTTCCAGTGTACTTATAGCTTCTATCATTTTATCAGAGGAAAAATCTAAATTTGAGCTTACGTGATGAACAGCATAGAAAGTTGGATCAAAAATAGGTTCTTTTAGTTTGAGTATATTTGATAAAACAGTTGATATAAGTCCGATAAGTTTGCCAAACCATAATGGCAAGTAGATATTTTTAAAAGTTTTATCTGGTAAATATTTTTTAGCTATATTCCTGTAATAATCATCTATGGTGGTCTTATCAGAGTCAATAATCGTAATTGCTTCGTTATCGAATCTATTGGTTTCACTTACAGCAACAATTGTTTTTGCAACATTATCCACGTTGGCAAGCGGCCATCTGTTTTGTCCTCGCCATTTTCCAAAGTGAACAATGTATGGAGATGCTTTTAAAAATTCGACAACTCTATTTTCTATTGTCTTATCTCCTGTACCCCAAACTGCTGCCGGACGTATAATAACATATTTTTTATTACAATTTTCTCTAAGCCAATGTTCGGATTTTATTTTATATCTCGGATATGGGTTCTTTGGAAATTCAATCATTGGAGTATTTTCATCTGCATTAAAATGGTCTTTTATCCCATATACATCGCTTGATGAAACATACACAAGTTTTTCTTTCGGCAGTTTAGATAAAAATTTAATGGGTTCATAATTTAGCATTATAAACTTTTTCTCATCCCCGATATCTTTAGCTAAACCTGCAACATGCGCAATTATATCAACTTTACCATTAAAAGATGACATAAATTCAGAATCTGTTACATCACCAATAACAACTTCTACATTAGCCATATTATAAAGCTCATTTGGAATATTATGATGAACGAGAGCGAACACTTTCCAGCCATATTCGGAATATTTTTTTACAACATTTAAGCCAATAAATCCACCTGCGCCTGTTACTAAAACAGTTTTCATCAATATCTCTCCTATTTAACAACACTAACGGTATTTGTTTTTTCAAACAGATTCTTGTCAAACTCATAAAAATCTTTTATTATACCGCTTATTCCATCAATTTTTTTGTAAAATTCGATTGGTTCTAAAGACGCTATAGCAATAATTTTTCCAATTCCTGCGTTTTTAGCTGAGTTAATACCCGCAATTGCATCTTCAACAACTATGCAATCTCTTGTATTTAAGCCGATTTTGTCTGCTGCAATTTGAAATATATCCGGAGCAGGTTTGCCCGGAATTATTCCATCAGAATATACTATTTTTTTTATGTCAAACCATTTTTCAAGATGGAATTCTTTTATATAAAATTCGACATTGTCCCATTCAGACATTGTTGCAATTGTTCTTGGAATATTATTTTCTTTTAGATATTCAAGCAGTTCAACTGCTCCTGGGGCCAGCTTAAATTCATCAGGATTCAAAAGACATCGCTTGCGGTATACAGCTTCTTTTTCTTTTCCATATTTTTCAACAATTTCTTGAGAAGGTTTTTTGCCGATAAGATATTCTATAATGTCAGCATTAGTATGTCCAAACATTTTTTCACGCATCTCATCATCTGTAAAAGGGGTTTCTCTGAGCATTGCCGAATATTCTCGCCATGCATCATAATGTAGTTTTGAATCCCAATAGAGAGTTCCGTTAAAATCAAATATTATACCTTTCATAATTTGATTTTATAATAAATATAATTCATTAGCTAATTATTATTCCATTTTGTACTAAAATATCGCAAAGAGTGTTTGCTGAATGCTTAAGACTTTCTGTTTCAATCTTATTTAATTGTATCGGGACATGCGTTTCGACTCCGTCTTTGCCTACTATTGCAGGCATGCTAAGAGAGATTCCTTCTATATTGTATTCTCCATGCATTATGGAAGATATTGGCATTATAGATTTTTCGTCTCTTACGATTGCTTCACAGATACGTTTTACTGACATTGCGATTCCGTAATACGTTGCGTGTTTTTTATCAATAATTTTGTATGCACTGTTTTTAACGTCATCAGCAATTTTTTGCATATCTTCATCATAATTGCAATGTTCACGCATTTTATAGAAAGTTTTTAGCGGTATGCCTGAAATATTTGCAGATGACCATACTGCAATTTCTGAATCACCATGCTCACCAATTATAAAAGCGTGGACACTTCTTGAGTCAACGTTTAAGAGGTTTCCCAATTCATACTTAAGTCTTGCTGTATCAAGAACGGTCCCTGAACCTATTACCTTCTTTTCGCTAAGCCCTGATAATTTTAATGCTACAGTAGTAAGTATATCTACAGGATTAGATACAATTAACAAAATTCCATCAAATTTTCTGTTTTTTATCTCAGGCATTATGGATTTAAATATTGATATATTTTTCTTTACTAAATCAAGTCTTGTTTCACCTTCTTTTTGGTTCGCACCTGCTGTAATTATTATGAGCGTTGCATTGTCTATATCGTCATAATCTCCTGCATATATTTTTGTCGGTTTTGCAAAAGTAACTCCGTGACTGATATCAAGTGCCTCACCTTCTGCTTTGGCTTTATCGGAATCAATCAGGACAATTTCAGAAAATAAGCCGGATTGCATAATACAAAATGCAGATGCAGCTCCTACAAATCCTGCTCCAATTATCACAACTTTTCTTACGTTGTTGCAATTTAAACAATTTTTTTCCATAAATACACCTCTTTTGCTAATCATATAATGAATTTGTAAAATAATTAATAATAAATAACAATTAAACACTTGAACATTTATATTTATGCCCCCATAATTTATGTATTTCTTTTCAAAATTTTGTAACAAAAAGAATAGATATATTTTTAATCAATTTACCCCTGATAAAAGTTGTCACTGTGTAAAATACATGTTAATATACTAGAAAGAAGAGGGTTAGTATTATGAAGCATATAAAATATATAAAATCATTTTTATTAATAGCATTAACTGCAGGGTTGCTAACTACAAGCAGTATTTATCAAGCTGAGGCTGAAACAGCTTTAAAAACTCCTGTAAACCAGCAAGTTCAAGCATTACAAGGAATTTATGTGAAACCGCTCACAGTTGTTAATTCACCAAGTACGTACTTAAACAAATCTGTTATCATGGAAGCAAAATTTGATAAATTTTCAACCCTAGGGTTGGATTATAAACCGGCTATGAGATCTGCGGAAGAATACATATCATTTCTTATAAAAAGAGAAGACACAAGTTTTAATATTCCATTATCCGAGATGAAGCTTTTCTTAAAAAGAACAACCGCAGAAAAGTTTATTGATTTAAAAACAAATGATGAAATAGAGATTAAAGGTACTGTTTTTTCTGACGCACTAGGTGATGCATGGGTGGATGTAAAAGAATTAAAAATCACTAAAAAAGCCCCTGAAGAGAAAAATAATAGTAAAAATTAAATCTGTGAGGATTATATGACGGAATTAACGAATAACGACAAAGATAAAGTATTTTTAACGATTCACGGACACTTTTATCAGCCACCAAGAGAAAATCCTTGGCTTGAGGCTATTGAAGAGCAGGATAGTGCTCATCCTTTTCATGATTGGAATGAAAGGATTAATGCCGAATGTTATAATCCGAATTCCGTATCAAAAATTGTTACATCTGATAATAAAATACTGAACGTAGTTAATAACTACGAATATATAAGTTATAATTTTGGTCCTACCCTGCTTTCGTGGATGGAAGAATTTGCCCCGCTTGCTTATGAAAGAGTAATTAAAGCTGATATAAATTCCAGAAAAATGCATGGCGGACATGGGAATGCTATTGCTCAGGTTTATAATCATATGATTATGCCTTTGGCTTCGGAAAGAGATAAACAGACCCAAGTAAAATGGGGTATAAAGGATTTTGAATACCGTTTTGGACGTAAGCCTGAAGGTATGTGGCTTGCAGAAACAGCAGTGGATGATGATACTCTCAGAGTTTTAGTAGAAAATGATATTAAATTTACTATACTCTCTCCTTATCAAGCTCAGAGTATAAGAAAAGAGGGTGAAAATAATTGGCAAGATGTAAGTTGGGGAAATATTGACCCAGCAAGGTCTTATAGATATTATATAAAATCTGCACCCGGTAAATATATTGATTTGTTCTTTTATGATGGTGCAATCTCTCGTTCAGTTGCATTTGATGAATTGTTAAAAGACGGGAATAAGTTTGTTAATCGTCTAAAAGACGGCGTATCTAAGGACAGAAATTATCCGCAGCTTATTAATATTGCAACGGATGGAGAAAGTTATGGACACCATACAAAATTCGGAGACATGGCGTTATCTTATGCAATTAAATTAAAGGTGCAGGATTCCGGATTTATTATAACAAATTATGCGGAATATCTGGAAAAATACAGGAGTAATTGGGAAGTTGAAATAAAGCCTGTTTCTTCATGGAGCTGTTTTCATGGTGTGGGAAGATGGAGCGATGATTGCGGATGTTCTACCGGAGGACACCCCGGATGGAACCAAAAATGGAGAAAACCTTTAAGACAAGCTCTTGATTTTCTAAGAGATGAGATGGTTGCTGTATATAGTAAACAAGCAAAGAAATATTTTCATAATCCTGAAGAAGCAAGAAATAATTATATTAATGTTATTTTAGACAGAAGCTCTGTTTCAGTAAAAGCTTTTCAAGATGAATACTTTTTAGAGGATTTAAATGATGAACAAAAAGTAAAAGCGATGGAACTTCTGGAAATTCAAAGAGAAGCAATGTTAATGTATACGAGCTGCGGGTGGTTTTTCTCTGAAATATCCGGTATAGAAACAGTTCAAATAATGAAATATGCAGCTCGTGTAATGCAGCTAGCAAAATCATTTGTCAAAAAAGATTTAGAAACGCCTTTTCTTGAGATATTAAGTGAAGCAAAGAGTAATATTCCTGAATTTGGAACCGGTAAAGATGTGTATGAAAGATTCGTAAAACCGTCAGTTGTTACACCGAAACAAATTGTCTGTTTGTGGGCAATTTCGTCTTTATATCAAGATATTGAAGAAGAAGAATCCGTATATTGTTATAAAATAAGAAAAAAATCTTATAAAGAAATTAAAAAGGGTGATTCTAAATTAGTTATTGGTCATATTGAAGTTGAATCAATGGTAACTCAAGAAAAATCAAATATGATGTTTACTTTATTGCAATTCTCCGGAGGAGATTTCCATTGTGCAATAAAAGAATATTCAGATAATTTTGTGGATATAAAAAAAGAATTAGTAAGAACTTTTCTTGTTTCACCATTGACAGAGATTATCAGAAAGATTGACAGTTGCTACGGAAAAGAATATTTCACACTCAAAGATATATTTATAGAAGAGCGCAGAAAAATTCTTCAAACAATGTTAAAAGGTAAACTTCAAATATTCTCAAATACGTACGAATCTATGTATGCAGAAGGAAAAGGATCTATTTATCAAATGCAGGGGCTGGGTTTAGCTATTCCTGAGGAATTCAAAATCTCAGCGCAATATGTTTTAACGAAACAATTTAATGAATTATTCTCCAGTACAAAGGGTTTTATAGATCCTGATATAATTCAACAAGCATCTGATATTAATTTTGAAGCAAAAAGAATAGGCGTTGAGATTGATAAACATCCGACAGCAAAAGTGTTTAGTAAAAAAATTGCGCAAAATATCAACAGATTATCTTATGCATTAGATATTCAGCAAGTTGATGCAACATTAGAATTACTTGATTGTATTTCTAAACTGGAAATAGAAGTTGATATAGCTGAGGCGCAGAGTTACTTCTTTTCAAAGATTGTAACAAACTTAGAAGAACTTATCCATAATATTAACTGTCAAGCAGATAAAGATTTGTTGATTATGCTTTTTGATATAGGTGAAAACTTAAATATCAATATGGATTATTACAAAAATGCATTTGATAGAGCATTAGTAAGTAAAAAATCATAATTCCAGTTTAACTTTCAATAAAATAGCAAGACTTTCAGCATGTTAGCATAAATTATCATTATTAATGCTTTTTCTTGCTCTTGTTCTCAATTCATTCACATATTATTAAAGCAATTACAATTGAATAAAAGATGCTCCAAGCAAATAGAAACTTGGCTTCGTCAAGGTATATGGTATTTTGAAGATATCTTAAATAAAACATAAATGTAATAGCCTGATACTGTTTTCTGAGCAACAGAATTCTCAGCCTTTCTGTTTAAAATACTTAAACAGACTGTTCTTTTACACAAGTGTTTTGAAATATTCATTTATCCCTGCAAAAGTGCTCCTTATTTTGCAAGCTACTTAGTAGTAATTCTTCCTGCCGATAAATTGTTTAAGTTTCGTTTATATTTTTCAACGTTCGGTTGTAAAACACTCTCTAAAACATCTGGGATTTTTTGGTCATTTTCTATTTTTGATACAATTTCTTCATATACTGTTGAAAAAGCTCTCATTTGTGCAAGCTTACCTACAGCTTCCGGTGTCAAGCTTGTTTCGTTTGAATCAAAAGTTTCTACAAAGAATGGTCCTTGTTCTGAATAGGACTTTATTAATGCATTAATATAATTTTCACTATTTTCAGCACATTCTCCTTTGTCTGTAGAAACAGTAAGCGCAAAAGCGTATTTATTATCAGAGTTAAAATGAGCTTCTGCAGAATGGTGCATTGCATCAGGTATTTTTGCAATTTGTTTATTAGTATCTTTTATAGATTCATTATGTAATTGTGTTTCCCACTGTACTGTATCATTAAAAGTAGAACCAAAATATTGATGCACGTAATTGTTAATTCCAATTTTTTTTGCATTAACCCAAAAAATAGCTTCTTTTAAAGCTAAATTTTTTTCTAAGTCATATAAAAAAGCTTCTTTAGACGCTTGTTGTGCTGATTTTAGCATGTCTCGCATATCTTCCTTTTTCATTCCTGCATATGCAAGTGTAAAGAGAACATGGTCATCAAATGCAGAAAATCTTCCACCGACATCATCATGTATTTTTAAATTTCCTAACCAATTATGTTCTTGTGCAGTTTTCCTAAGTTGGCTTTTATTACTATCTGAATCTGTTACAGCTATAAAATGTTTTTCTGATAAACTTTCTGCTTCTTCTTTTGAATGTCCTTTTTTCATATATTCTTCAACTAACATATTTTTAATTCTTAAAAATCCATCTTTTGTTTCAAAAGTAGAACCAGATTTAGAAACTATTAAAAATTTTGAACCTGTAATATCATTATTTAATGATTTTAATAGTCTATTAAAACTTGCAGAATCGATGTCAGAATAAAAATTAATATTATTATCTAAATTCAAACCATTAATTGACAGCATATGTTCGATAGGGTGTTTAGAACCACCTATACCTAATATTACTAACTTTTTATTTACAGTATTATTTTTAAATTGTTCAGCAAGATTATAAAATTCATTAATTCTGCTCATTTGTTCTTGTGGTAAGTTAACCCAATTTAAAAACTGCCCTGCTTTATTAACACGACTACTTAATTGATTTATGTATCTGGGAACATTTTCTTTATAAGTATCGAAGTCCGTTCCATAAAATTTTACATTTAAAGAAGAACTATTTTTTTCTGCATAATTATTATTGCTTTGTTGAAAATAATCATATGTTGGATATTGATGCTCATTCATAGGAAAAATATTCAATTGATTACACAGAGCTATTGAATTTGATTGGCAGGAAAATTGTTCCGGTAATTTTTCTGTTAAAATCTTAATCATATGAATCCCCTTACTTTTATAAAGATTTTAGGATTAAAAAAATTGATATTTTTTGGGAAAATATTACAAAATTGTTACAGTAACGGGTTCGTTTTTCACTCGTTTTTCGCTCCCAAATTATTAACAAATCTTTGCAAAAGCTTTCCATTTCATGATTTTGGTGTATCGGCTTTTAATGTCTAAAAATAAGTATTATAGTTGCCTTTTCTTTTTGTTAGCTGTATATGCAGAATAAATTTCTCAAACCGGTTGTTGTTTTACAAGGAGTGAATGGGCTTTTTAATAAAATGCCTTTGTCAGCTTATTTAAAAACAAAAAAGAAGGATGACATTTTAGTCATCCCTCCTTTTTTATAAGATATGCTCTTACCAATTATACACTAGCAAGTTGTTTTCTTGGACAAGCGATTGCAGCTTGAGCTGCTGCAAGTTTTGCCTGCGGAATACGGAATGGTGAGCAAGAAACGTAGTTAAGTCCGATTTTGTGAGCATACTTAACAGAGTCAGGATCTCCACCGTGTTCACCGCATATGCCGCCAACAAGAGAAGAATTAACTTCTTTGCCTTCATTAATTGACATTTCGATTAATCTTCCTACACCTTTTTGGTCTAAAGTGATGAATGGGTTTGAAGGTAAAATCTTTTGTTCTACATAGTTCTTTAAGAACTTACCTTCAGCATCATCTCTTGAATAACCGAATGTCATTTGAGTTAGGTCGTTAGTACCATAAGAGAAGAATTCAGCTTCTGTTGCAACTTCTTTAGCAGTCAATGCTGCACGAGGAATTTCAATCATAGTACCAAATTTGTAATCAACTCTTACACCCTTTTCTGTCATAACTTGTTCTGCAACAGCAACTAATGTAGCCTTAGCAGTCTTAAGTTCATTTATATGACCAATTAGAGGTATCATAATCCAAGGTTGAATGTGGTGGCCTTCTTTAGTCAAATCACAGCAAGCTTCAAAG
>CADBTL010000022.1 GCA_902797575.1 uncultured bacterium | reverse complement strand
GATGGCAGAGGTAATTATACTCTTGGTTTAAAAGAACAATCATTGTTCCCTGAAATCACTTATGAAGAAGTTGATTTGGTAAAAGGTATGAATGTATCTGTTATCACAACTGCAAATACTGATGATGAAGCAAGAGCATTGTTAAAAGAATTAGGTATGCCTTTCAAGGGTATGAACAAGTAGTCTATAGGTAGATAATTAATTAATAAAGGAGATAATCATGGCTAAGAAAGCGATGATAAATAAAGAAGAAACTAGAAGAATCTTAGCAGCAAAAGGTAAATACCCATCTGTAAGGTTACATAACAGATGTTCAATTTGTGGTCGTCCTCACGGTTTCCACAGAGATTTCGGTCTTTGCAGAATCTGCTTAAGAAAAATGGCTCACCAAGGTTTACTTCCTGGCGTTACAAAAGCTAGTTGGTAAAAAGAATATGGGGGCAATAAAACTTTTTATAGTAAGTTAGCATTGTAACTTTAGAGTGTTGGTTTGACTTAGTATAAAAGTTTGGAATTAAACTTATCAAAGCGACTTGATTTAATATTGTCGAGTCGCTTTATAATGTTATAAATTAATAAACAGATTTAAATGCTAAGAGTATTAAAAGTAGTCCTGCAAAGATTTCAAGTAATTGAGTGTTGAGATCTTTTATTTTATTTCCCAAATAAAAACCAATTGTTGAGTTTACAAATGTTATGATTGCAATTATGAGAGCCGGAATAAAAATGCTACTTCCTGTCAAAGAAATAGAAATACCTGCAGAAAATGCATCTATGGAAGTTGCTATTCCTATTAAGAATAAACATTTTAAGTCTATGCAAAGATTGTTAGCTTTCTTTTTATCTGATGATTCAATAATAAATTTTATTCCAAGGTAAGTAAATATTAAAAATACTATTGATGATGTATAAGGCTGTATATATTCTTTAACTAAGCTTGTTAAGTAGTAGCCTATGCAAGGCATAAATCCTTGAAAAATACCAGTAAATGATGCCAATAAAAATGAATTTTTAAGTTTTTCTTTATCATATTTCAATCCATATGAAAAAGAAGCAATACATGCATCTATAGAAAGTGCAATTCCGAGTATTAATATTGCGGTATATGACAAAATATTCTCCTTAAAGTAAATAAAACAGATTTAAAATTGATCCGTTTTCAGAGGGTTTTTAAATTTAGTAATAGAGCCTTGGAATAATAATTTGACAGTTCCTACCGGTCCATTTCTGTGTTTTGCTATAATAATCTCGGCTTCTCCTTTATTTGCAGCTTTTTCGGACTCTTCCTCTTCATCGTTTGCATTTTTGTAATATTCATCACGATAAATAAACATTACAATATCGGCATCTTGTTCAATAGAACCGGACTCTCTCAAATCTGAAAGCATAGGTCGCTTGTCTGTTCTGCCTTCTACCGCACGAGATAATTGCGAAAGTGCAATAATCGGTACATTAAGTTCTTTTGCTAAAATTTTTAGTCCTCTTGATATGCTTGATATTTGTTGCATACGATCTTCTCGTCCTGTTCCTTCAATTAACTGTAAATAGTCAATTACAATTAATCCAAGATTTTTTTCAGCCATTGCAAGACGACGGCATTTTGCTCTAAGGTCAGTAATAGTACATCCTGCTGTATCATCTATATAAATTTTTGCTTCGGATAAATTTGCCATTGCATTTGCAAGTTTTTCCCAGTCTTTTGCTTGCATGTTTCCTGTTTTCAGTCTTTGGGTATCAACTTCAGCCTCAGAACACATTAAACGCTGCGCAAGCTGGTCTTTCGACATTTCTAAAGAAAATATGGCAACCGGAACGTTTGCTCTTAATGCAACGTTTTGTGCTATATTTAAGGCAAAAGCGGTTTTACCCATTGCAGGACGAGCGGCTAAAATAATTAAATCTGATTTTTGAAGTCCGTTTGTAAAAGTATCCAAATCATAAAAACCTGTTGCTACACCGGTTAATTGACCTTTATTATTTGCACGTTCTTCAATTTTTGCATATACATCATAAACAATATCTTTTATAGAAATCAATGATTTTGAAGCTTTCTGTGATGCAATATCAAAAATAAGTTTTTCTGCTTGTTCAAGAGATTCTTCAATTGGGTTAACATCATATCCTGAAGAAACTATTTCAGAACCGGCATTAATTAATGAGCGTTTAATAGCCTTTTCTTGAACTATTCTTGCGTAATATTCAACGTTAGCGGTTGTAATAGTATTGTAGCTCAAATCATTAATAAATGCACGACCGCCAACCAATTCAAGCTTCTGATTAATATTTAAAATGTCAGAGACCGATACAATATCAATTTTATCTTCACCGTTATAAAGTTGTAGCATAGCTTCATAGACATACCTGTGAGCAGGCTTATAGAATGATTCAGGCTTAAGATGTTCTACTATTCGGTTCATACAGCTTGGATTGACCAAAATTGCGCCCAAAATTGCTTCTTCTGCTTCAATATTTTGCGGCATTAATTGTGATAAGTCTTCCGCAGATTTTTTCTTTTTTGTTGCATATGATGTTGTCATGCTACTTATACTCCCTAGATATAGATTATCAATAATCTGTTTTTTAATCAATAATTTGTAAAGGATTAATACATAAATTTTTGTAAAGTTTAAAATTTAATATAATATCCTCGTGTTATAATCTAACTGTACGAAAGTTATAAGGAGAGAAAATAATGGCAGGAAAATTATTAGCTAGTATTCAGAGAACAGATACAGAACAGTTACAGATATCTATTTCAGAATATAGAGGTAAAAGTTATTTCAATTTAAGAATATTTTATACAACGGATGATGGTGCTACTTGGCTTCCTACAAAAAAAGGAGTTACTTTTGCTCCGGATCAACTTGATATTTTAACGGATGCTATAGAGGAAGCTAAAAAGGAATTTATGGCAGAGGAGGAATAAACTCTGATGAGTATTCAAGATGAGTTTATATCTACAGTATCACATGAGATGAGAACCCCTTTGACAAGTATTCGGGGGTTCTCTCAGACTTTATTGTCATCTTGGGACAGAATTGATGATGATAATAAGAAAAAATTTATTAAGATTATAGAAGAACAATCCAACAGACTTATCAATCTTGTTGAAAATATTTTAACCGTATCAAAAGCGAATGCAGGAACTATTGTTATGAAAAAAGTATTTGTTAATGCTTCCATAAACAGTATTATTCCAATGTTTAAAGAACAATATAAAACTCATAAGATAAAATTTGTACCTCAAAAAGACTTGCCTCCAGCAAGATTAGATGATGATAAGTTGCAGCAAATTATGACAAACCTTATTGATAACGGGTGCAAATATTCTCCTGAGGGTTCTACTGTCACTATAACAACAGAATTAAAAAATGAAAGTTTATACATAAAAGTTAAAGATGAGGGAGTTGGCATAAGAAAAGAAGACTTTGCAAAGTTATTTAAAAAGTTTAGCAGAGTTGAAAATCATTTAACAAGCAAAACTCAAGGAAATGGTCTTGGCTTGTATATTACAAGACAACTTGTAGAAAATATGAATGGAAAAATAACTTTTGAAAGCGAAGAAAACAAAGGAACAACTTTCATCGTAACATTCCCTGTATATAATGAAGAGGAGGTGCTAAAATGCTCTCAAAAATCTTAATTATAGACAAAAGAAAAGAACTTCCGGCAAAATACAAAAAGAATATTGAAGATGCTGATACATCAGTTATTATATCTAATAACATAAAAGATTCTTTAAAAGATATTCATGAACTTGAACCGGATATGATTATTGTATCCGATAGTATAGAAAAGCCTTTAAGTGAATTTTGCGAACAAATAAGAAACTTAACTTTTAATACAAGGCCTATTATAATTGCATTATCTAAATCAGCTGATTCAGGCGATAGAATTCTTGTATTGGATAGTGGTGCGGATGATTTTATAAGTGAGCCTGTAAACATAGAAGAATTTAAAACTCGTATTAGAGCCCATTTAAGACGAGATATAGAATTAAACTTAGATAATACAACTCTTTTGCCAAATAAAAAAATTGTAGAAAAGAGTCTTAAACGTCTTATTTATTCGGATACAAACAAAGCAGTACTGCTTGTAGGTGTAGAGAATCTTGAGAATTATAAAACAGTATATTCGGATATTGCTTCAGAAAAATTAATTCAAACCCTTGTTGCTATTACAAAATCTTCACTTGAACCGGATGATTTTGTAGGTCAATTAAACGAAACAAATTTTATAATTATAACACATATTTATAGAGCAGAAAAACTTGCTGCATTTTTAACATTTGCTTTTGATACAGTTGCACCAAAATTTTATTCAGAACAAGATGCAAAAAGAGGGTACATGTTAATGAAAAGCGACAGACTGGCAGGCATGAGAGCGAATTTTGTAACTGTGCAAATCGGCGGGATTTTAGGACAATACGAGCATATAAATTCAGTGGAAGCATTAATTGAACGCTTATATTCAGTAAAAAAACTTGCTAAAACACCAGGCAGCTCTAATTATATTATAGATAGAATCAGACTTACCGGTGATAATTCTACTCAACAATCTTCTGCTCTCAACCATGTTTATATAAAAGAACCGGACGAAGCTTTAGCGCTGTTGTTAAGAACTACTTTAGAATTACAAGGCTATGATGTTGATATTACTTTGGATATAAATCAATCTGTTCAACCGGCAATACTAATTATAGATAGCGGCGATAATCTTGAAGAATTGGAGTTATGTAAAAAAATAAAATCAAATCCTAATTTTGTAAATTCTAAAGTCATTGTTACGACTTCAGTTCATGATAAAACTGCAATCCTGAATTCCGGAGTCGATTTATATTTACCTAAACCATACGAAATTACTGATTTGATTCAATGGATTGAGTATTTTAAAAAGGTAATTATTTAATTCTAAGCTTAATTCCAAGTTTAATCAATTTATTAACAATCGATTGCGGCAATTTTGATATCAAACTTGCAAAAAACGCATCAAAACCAACTGTATAGGATAATTTAGGGTTAGCAGCTCTATCTGCTTTTAAAATAACATCTACAACTTTATTGGGTGAAAGTCCTGTTTTTGCATTCTTTTGAGCATTCGCAATAACATATTTCATTTCTTCTGAGTAGTCTCCGTAGTTATCAAAATATTTTGAATTTTCTTCTATTGATTTTCCCCATAATGGTGTTGCTATTACACCTGGTTTAACAGAAACAACTCGAATATTCTTTTTATTTTCGACCATTAAAGAATTAAAAAACATATCCAAGCATTTTTTAGAAGCGCAGTATGGAGATATAAACGGGAATACTCCATAACTTGCCATAGAGCTGACATTAATAATTTTTCCTCCTGTCAATATAGGAATTAAATTCTGCGCAAGTTCTAAATGCCCAAATACGTTTACATCAAACTGTCTTCGAATTTCATCAATATTTAAATCCTCTACCGGTCCTGCTACAACACATCCTGCAATATTTACAAGCGTATCTATTTTGGTACATTTGGATAATATATATTCAGATGCTAGTTTTATCGTTTCAGGTTTCGCATAATCCACATAAAAAGGATAAATATTCTGAGAGATTATTCTTAGGCTTGCTTCCTGTGATTGATTTCTATATCCTGCAAAAATAATATTTTCTTTTGAAAGTTCCTCTATCAGAGCTTTCCCAATACCTGATGTAGAGCCGGTCACAACGTACGTTTTAGTTTTCATACACAGGTCTCATAATAAGTATTGTAGATATATTTACTTGCAAAAAGTCATGGTATTCAACTTCTTTTTGAGGATTAAGCTTAAATTCCAATCTGCAATCTTTAACTGCAAGAAACTGCTTGTTGCTATTCAATATTTCAGTTAACAGTCGATTTCTCTTACCTATTTTCGGCATGAAAACATAACCAATTATAATAAACTCGCTTGTTTCTATATAAACTTTTTCTTTCCAAACAGAATCCATAAGATTCATTATTTCTTTACTTTCCATATGAAATTCCTTTTTATTTATTGCATATAAGACTGGAAGAGTGGTAAGTACAGTGCTAATGCCATAACTAATACAATTGAACCTATTACAAGTAACATAATCGGTTCAATCATTTTAGTCATTGTATCAATAATATTATCCAATGTTCTATCCAAAAACATTACAGATCTTTCAAGCATTTCTCCCAAACGACCGGTTTGTTCACCGGTTGCAACCATAAATAAAAGCATTTTTGGCATTATCTTAGTCGCTTTTAAAGCTTGAGAAACTTGCAAACCTTGTGAAACTTTTGTAATTGCAGAAGATATTCTGTCATTAATTAATGAATTTGTAATTGTAACTACGCCTAAATGCAAGCAATCGACAACAGGAATACCTGCATCATACGATACACTTAAAACTGACATAAAATTTGAATAATTTGAATACATAATAAGATTTTGAATCAATGGAATCTTAAGAACTGCTTTATCAAATACTTCTCTTGCAGGTTTCCAATTGTATACAATATACCAAAATGCGACAAATGCGACTAAAAATATTGGTATCGTATACCAGTATTCTTTGAGGAAATCTCCTGCACGAATCATCATATCTGTAATCCAAGGCAGTTTCTTTTCTTGCTGTTCAAACATGCTCTTAAATGTCGGGAATACAAATAATAGCATTATAAGAATAATTACAAATGCTAAACAAATTACAAATGCCGGATACATCAAGGTTCCGATAACTTTAGTTTTAGTATTATTTTGTTTTGTAAGCAAATCTCTTATACGGCCCAATGTTTTTTCTAATTCACCGGCTTCTTCTCCGGCTTTTACAAGACCAATAAATATATAGCCAAATGTTTCAGGATATCTTGCAAGAACATCTGCAAAAGTGGAACCGCCCATAACCTGTGTTTTGATAACTTTTGATAATTCTCTTATCTTTTTACTTGAAGCTTCTTGTTCCATAAACATTAAAGATTCTACAGCAGGTATGCCTGATGTTAATAGGATTTGCAAGGTTGATATAAAGTCAATTTTCTCAACGAGCGAAAGAGAACCTAAACCCTTTCTCTTTTTCGCACGAGATTCTACGGCTTCAGTTATTTTTGTAGGTACTAGTCCCATCTTACGTATAACTTCTCTTGCATCTTTTAAATTTGAAGCGGTTATTTCACCTTTTACAACTTCTCTTCCAGCTTTTAAAGCTTTATAACTAAATATTGGCATATTTTATTTACCTCTACTTTTATTCATTTGCATAACCTAATACCCTTATAAATTCATCTGTTGTTGTTGCACCTTCCATAATATGAGCTAAACATGAACTTTTAAGAGTTTTCATTCCCGCAGCTACAGCATTTTCTTCTATTTCTATATCATGCGCACCTTGTGCAATCAGTCTTTTAATTTCTCTTGTAATAGGCATGACTTCATATATGCCCATACGTCCTGTATATCCTAAGTACCCGCATTCTTTGCAGCCCTTTTTACGGTATAACTTTGTCTGCATTAATTCTTGCTGCATTTTAGGATTTGTTGTAATGTGCTTTACTTCTTCTTCTGTCGGATAATATGCTTCTTTGCAATTATTACAAAGTTTTCTTACCAGACGTTGTGCTATAACACCAGTTAATGTTGAAGATACTAAATAATCTTTTGCCCCCATTTCTATCAAACGTGTAATCGTAGCTGCCGCAGAGTTTGTGTGAACTGTACTTAATACAAGGTGCCCTGTTAATGCTGCCGAAATGGCAGTTTCTAATGTTTCAAAGTCACGAATTTCACCAACAAGAATAATATCCGGGTCTTGTCTTAAAATTGCTCTCATACACGAAGCAAATGTAATATCGGCTTTTGGATTAACCTGTGATTGATTTATCCCTTCTAATTTAATTTCAATAGGGTCTTCAATCGTAGTAATATTAACATCTTCTTTATTTAAAGATTTTAAAATTGTATAAAGAGTAGTTGTTTTACCGGAACCGGTTGGTCCTGATGTCAGAATAATACCGTTTGGAGATTGTACCATGTCATGAATTTTTTGTATATCTTCATCAGATGCACCGGCAATAACAAACTTTTCACCTGCAGATTTCAAACTTACAGCAGGCGCTAAAATACGAATTACAACTTTTTCCTTTCCTGATACAGGCAGAGTATTTATACGAAAATCGTACATTCTGTCATTGTATCTTATTGAAAACGTACCGTCTTGTGGTCGTCTGTGTTCTGCAATATTCATTCTTGCAAGAACTTTAAAACGCGTGATAACTGCTTGCTCAATACTTCCAGGAATATCTAACACTTTTTTCAGAATACCGTCTTTACGGGTTCTGACTACGTAATATCCTAAACGTGGTTCTATATGTATGTCTGAAGCATTTGCGTCAATAGAGTCCGTAATAATTTTGTATACGAATTTTGCAACATTGCCGCTAGCATCTTGCAGTTCTTTTTCAATTTGTGCCCACAACTGATCTTCATCAGCATATTCAGCCGTTTCTTCTTCGATACTTTGAATAATTCGTTCAGTTTCTTTTGCCATTTGTTCAGATTTTTTCTGAACAAAATATTCTTTTAAATAACCTTCGTACAAGTGATAAGGAAGTGTATATATATGCAGAGAACGCCCTGTTGACAAAGATACTTCTCTTGCTGTATCCCTATCATTTGGATTAACCATAGCAATACCGAGCTTATTGCCTTCTTCAATCGTGAGTACAATAGCTTGTTTTTTCTCGACAAAATCATCTGGCAGCATTTTTAGTAGGCTTTTATCTACTCTTATGCCATTTTTAGATATTACATCATTATCATATTTTTTTTGTAGATAAGATGCGATTTTATCTGTAGTTAAATAGTGTTTTTCATAAAAAATTGCATCCAAAGGAAGATTCCTTTCATGTGCAATCTTTCTGCATTCGCTCAGCTGTTCATCTGAAATCCAACCTATACCAACTAACATATCTTCAGGAGTCAACTCGGTTTGTTCGTCATTGTTTCCCTGATTAACTGGAGTATCTACAACACGTTCATTATTATTTTTTCTGGTATCATATTCCTGAAAAATATTTTCAAAATCTTTTGTATCAACAGAAATAAATTGTGGAGTAAATCCGTCAAATTTTTCCTGAATAATTGCAGCAACTCTATTTTTATCTGCATTACTCTTATTTACAATAACATAAAAATTATTTTGTCTTTTATCAACTGGAATAAAACCTGATGATTTCATCAGGTTTAATTCAAATTTATCAACATATTCTTTTTTTATGCTGCTTTTTAATTTTTCCAGTTGACTAGACATTTTTTACAATCTATCCGCTACAGTATCGTCCCCATCATTTATAATTCTAGGTGTAATCATTATAACAAGTTCTGTCTTACCTTTTTGAGTACTTGTTGATCTGAATGCACCGCCAATCAACGGTAAATCACCTAATACAGGAATTTTTTGAACTTTTTTGTAATCAGCTTCTTGAATCATACCGCCAATAACTAATGTTTCACCATCTTTTATTCTTACATTTTTCAAGTCTAAGTTTCTTCTGTTTAATAATGTTGCAGCTAAGTCCTTACCGCCTGCTTCATTATCTGTATATATCTGACCTGCTTCTGTAGCATATTCAGGTTTTATATTCAATGTTACATAACCATCCGGTGATATAAACGGTACCAAAGAAATTTTTATACCCTTATCATCACCAATTGTGTATGTTCTCTGTACTGCACCTGTCGTACCAACACCGGCAGCTGTTGTAGACAAGAATTCAGATGTTACTTTTTCTACATAATCTTCGGTTAAATCAATTACTGATTCTTTTCCGTTTGTTATTATTATTTTAGGACTTGCAAGAACCCTTGCTTTATTATTTTCAATTAAATAATTCATAGTCCAAGATATATAAGTCCTATTTCCACCCGGCCATTTATCATAACCGCTAGCAGACCAATATTCTTGCCTTACTGCACCTGTTTCTTTGTCTGTAACATCAGTCCAACCACCTCTTGTAGTAGGATACATTTTTTCTCCTGGACCGCCAGCTCTTCCACCTGATGTAACACCGTTATTGAACGAAACGCCCCAAGCTTTAGATTGAATTGACCAATTGTTTTGGAATTCTTTACTGCCTTGTTCTGTTAATTCAATAACAGACATTTCCAAATATGCTTGAGCTTGTTTTATATCGTTTGTTTTAATAAAGTTTTCTACTAATCTTTGTTGAGCTTCAGAACCGCCTATCATCATAATAGAACCTCTTTGTGGATAATATGATATAGCCAAATTCTGGATGTCAAAAGCTTGACTGTCACCGCTTGAGGACTGTGATACAGAACAAGCAACAATACCTTCGCCCAGTTTAACTGTTTCTTCTGCAGAACCTGAAGATGATGAACTTGCAGCACCCCCTGTCATAACACCGCTAAGACTTGTACCGACTCCCGGTGTTGGAGGAACATAACCATCATCTTTACCCCCTTTACTACCTTTACCGCCACTTGAATTAGAACCTTGTGAAGGTAAAAGCATATTACAAATCATATCTGCCATCTCACCGGGAGTTGTATGATTTACAATAAATGTCCTTGAAAGAGGTTCTTTATCCAACTGTGCAATTACTTTTCTCACGATAGCTGCATCAGTTGGCATACCGAAAACTATAACTTCGTTTGTTGCCGCGTTAATTGTTGCCGCGTCAACACTTGACATTCCGGGTCTTTTCATGCCAAATACATTCTTATTCAAAAAGTCTGCAACTTTTGCTGCACTTACATATTGAACAGGGAATACCATCATTTCTTTTTTAGAAAAGTTTGCATTATCTTTACTGTTATTAGCAAGAACAATTAATGTATTGTCTTGAATATAGTAACTTAAATTGTTTATCTGCAGCACCAAATTAAATGCTTCGTTTATTGGCATATCAACTAAATCAAGTGTTACTTTACCTTTTACAGTAGAATGGAAAACAACGTTTTTACCTGCTTTATCAGCGAACATTCTTAAAACTTGTTGAACATCAGAGTCACGTAAGCTAAGAGTAATTTTTTCATTTTTATTGCTCAAAGGAACGCTTGCTGTAAGATCAGTAGAAGTTCCTGCTACATAAGAATTATTGCCGGAATCATAACCGCCATATGCAGGATAGCTAATACCGGATGGAGCGGTAAACGCTAATAATAACGCTGCTGCTAAAAATCTTTTTATATTATGTTTCATCGTAATTCTCCTCCGAATTTTTTATCTAAATTAGAAACGTCATTAATGTGTACCGAACCATCTGTCAACAGTTCACCAATTCCTGCCCTATATGTATTTTTTCCATTTTGAACAGTTACACTATTTTGAGTTATATTTACAATCTTATAACCGTGTACCACATCACCTTTTTTTACTAAACAATCATTGCCGTTAATATTGAGAATGGCAGATGGGCTAAATTTATCAAATAATATGCCGGAAACTACAGTATCCATTATTTTTGCTGCATTTGAGTTCTCCTCTGCGAAATCAGGCGGAACGATTAGATCTATTTGTGGTACATCATTTACTAAAGTGTCAGTTTTAATTTCATTACCAAGTTTTCTATATGGCAAGAACGGATTAGCTTTTACCATACCTGACGGAATAGAAATAACATCTTTTCTGGTTGATGTTGCTGCCATTGGCGACAAAGCTAATGTGAAAGATTCATCAGTGTCCAAGCCTGCCATTTTAAATTTATTAACCGAGTTAATAGAACTTAAAACTAATCCTATTAATAACAATACTCCGCATGTACATAATAAAGGTTTTACAGATATAGTCTTTTTTGTTGAAAAACTATCTATAAGTTCCTCTGTTGTTAGTACTGCGATTTCTTTTTTTGATTTCTTCATAAAATTACGCATGTTCACTACTTCTAACTACTAATGTTGCTTCTCTCTGTAATATAGCATTAAAATGCTATATTTTAACCATTTGTTTATACTATTTTATTCAAGTTATTTATCTAAAAATAAATTGTATAACAAACCTAGTATAATCATACCATATTTTAATAATATAGCAAGAATTTTTATAAAAAAATACATAACTTTGTGTATGGTGATATATAAAATTAAATAAAATGAGTTATTAAACAACTATATTTTAGAATTTACGGGTTTTTAATTTACCTGTAAAAAGAGAGAATTTGTACTTTGAAAAAATATATTAGAGTTTGCGGAAAAATTAAAATTTCCCCTGCAAACTCTGGGGAACGGTTTCAAATCAGACTACGTGCGTCTTGGATTATTCGGGGTGTCGGCACTCTGCCGAACAAAAACAT
>CADBTL010000021.1 GCA_902797575.1 uncultured bacterium | reverse complement strand
TGTCACAGAATTTAAAATTTATCATTATAATACTTTTACTGTGTCATCAACTGATTTTACATAGTTCAGAATGTTTTGCAACATCGTCTGTTTGTTTATAATCACTTCTACAGTGTGCGCCGCGAGATTCTTTCCTCTCAATAGCACCTTCTATTATCAGCGACGCTACCGATAACATGTTTCTGTATTCGTATTCACCTTTATTCAAGCATTTTCTTTGGCGCTTAAAATCTTTTTTTAGTATTTCAACTGCTTTTTTTGCTATCTGCAAAGACTTTTCAGTCCTTATTATACCGACATTATTCCACATTATATCTTTGAGCCTTGTTTTCAGTGCATTGTAGTCGTATTCTTTTCCCTTAACTGTTCTGGAATAAACATCTATCATTTTTTTGATTCCTGAATCAATCATTTTTGGAATTTCCAAATTGGCAAAAGAAAGATAATCTGCAAGTTCATACGCGCAAACAACGCATTCGAGCAAAGAATTGCTTGCAAGTCTGTTTGCGCCATGCAAGCCTGTTGATGCAGTTTCACCAATTGCGTACAAACCTCTTATAGAAGTTCTTCCATCAACTCCGGCCTTTATTCCGCCCATTGTATAGTGTGCTGCGGGAGCTACAGGAATTGGCTTTTGAGTTATATCAATTCCGTTTTCTTTGCACCTGGAGGATATTGTCGGGAATCTTTTTAATAATTTTGACTGTTCAATAATTGAAGCGTTCAAAAATACATTTGGAGTATGGTCAATATTCATTTGAGAATATATAGCGCGAGTTACAATGTCTCTTGGCGCAAGTTCTCTTTTATCACTATATCGAGACATGAATTCTTCACCGTTTTTGTTAATAAGTTTCGCACCTTCGCCTCTTACAGCTTCAGATATTAAAAAACGATTTTTGCTGTCAGGACTTAGTGCAAGCGCAGTCGGGTGAAATTGGATAAATTCCATATCTTGTATAACCGCACCTGCTTCATACGCAAGTGCTATACCGTCACCGGTTGCTCCGTTTGGGTTTGTTGTATATTTATAAACCTGACCAACTCCGCCAGTTGCAAGTATTAATGCAGAAGTATAAACAATTTCGTGCTCGCCTGTCATTTCATTGTATATGATAGCTCCCTTGCAAACTTTATCAGAAGAGATTAACAATTCGACAGCCATTGAGTTTTCCATGACATGAATATTGTTATTATTTCTGACAGCCCGTACTAAAGCATCTGTTATACCCTTGCCTGTTGCGTCGCCACCTGAGTGCAAGATTCTTTTCATGCTGTGAGCCGCTTCTAAAGTAAAGGTTAAATTCCCGTTTTCATCACGGTCAAAATCGACTCCGTTATTAATCAAATCATTTAAAACTTCATCAGACACTGCTGATATATATTCGGTTGTTTCTTTTTTACTCAAACCGGCACCGGCTTTAAGAGTGTCTTCAACATGCAAAGAAACTTTATCAGCAGGATTTTGATGTACTACTCCTACAATTCCCCCTTGTGCATATCTTGAATTACTTTCTCCCAACGTAGATTTTGTTATTAATAATAAACCTTCCGGCAAATTGATTTGCTGCGCTATTTTTAATGCTGCATATAATCCTGCAGCACCACTACCTATAACAACTGTCGAATATTCCGAATATTTCATTTTAGTCCCCAAATGCTGTCTATATAATTTTAAAACAAACAAAGAAATAGAAACTAACGATATATTGTAAATAATTGTAAAATTATTTAAAAAATTAAGCAATTTTAAATATTGATATGCGTTAATATAAGTGACAGTGTAGACGAAAGGAATATGTGTATGATAGAACGTGTTGATTTTGATAAACCTGTATATAATGCTGTTAATATTAGTATAAGAAAACCTGAGGTTAATGCAGGCTCAACAACAAACCCTTTGGAAGTAAACAATGATCGAGGAATCTATAATGCAGTTAAAATTAATATTGATAAACCGCAAGTGAATACTCAACCTAAAAAAATCTATGATTACCCGCAAGCAGATAGTATTGTAACATATGAAATGCTCAATTTAAATCGAATACCGATGCAAGTTCCTGCAAGCGATTATATAGCAGAAGAAGTTCCTATTGAAGATAATGAACCGACACAGGAGAAAACTTTAAGTAAAGACTCTGTTGATACTGATAAGACAGAAGCTGAAACTGAAAATATAGAAATTCCTGCTCCAAACTATACGACTTTGGAAACGGAAAAAGCTGTAACAGATGAACCAAACGAGAATGTTACATCCCAACTTTCTTTTCACGGTGCAGAAAATAATGTAAAACGTCCGGAAATTATTCCATCAGAGAATATTCTGCCTAAAATTGATATAACAGCTGTTTCTAACAATTTAAAAAGTGCAGACAAAGACGTACAAGCAAAACAAATTGAAGAAATTGTAAAATCAGCACTAACTGATAAAGAAAATGCAAAAAACTATTTGGTCAGTGATGTGTTTACAGATTTGATTAATATTACAAAAGAAGATGTAACTAAGCTGGCAGCTCCTACTAAACAGCAAATAGAAGCGCGTCAAAAGTTAATAGCAAATATTATGGCTGTAGAAAAAGACAGAAATGCTATAAACAATCTTCCATACAAAATGTCTGATGATGAAATTGCAATGGCTGCGAATTTGTCTCCTATGGAACTTGCAGAAAGAAATAAAGAATATGCAATTACGGCACTTGGAGCACTTGCAAAACTATTTATTGATGATTACGAAGCAAAAGAAGGAAGAGTTGTTCCAATAACAGACGCTCCCGGAGTATCAGCAATAGTTGATGCATTAAGAAAAGATCCTGATCCGAGTGTAAAACTTACTGCAATAGATGCATTAAGATATATTAAGCGCCCTGATTATAAGGAAGATTTGTCTGCATTGTTTGCACTTGCCCAAAATGATCCTAATCCGCATGTTGCAAGAGCAGCTGCTCTTTCTATACAAGAACTTAATAAATAAAAACGAATACTTTCATTACATGCTACACATAAAAAGCAAAGAACTGTTTGATCTTCAGGCAGTTCTTTTGCATTAAAAAAAGAATGGAAAGCCCCTCTTCGGGGCTTTCCATTCTTTTGATGAACATAAATGCAGTATATTTTAACTGCTACTTTTATTATTACCGATTTTTTATATTTTTCAACCCCTTTTTACGGCATGGACTAACTACAACCAAGTAAGTTTGAAAAATTTTTTCTATAGACGGAGTAGCTTAGCAAAACTCTGTCCTGCTTCATTTACCCCTTTTTCTATAGGCGGAGTAGTTTAACGAAACTCTGTCCTGCTTTATTTACCCCTTTTGACTTTTCCGCTCATCCTTATGTAAACATTTGTAAAAAATAGTACAAAACAAAGCAAAAAATATTTTTATTTGTTTTGAATTGTGTATAATAAGACAAAGAAAGAATAGTTAGTTATGTTAAATATATCCAACAAATTTATTAAAAGTCCGTTAAAATCGCAATCAAAAGCAACAAACCCTATTTCATTAAATAACGAAATAGAACGTTATTTAAATAATATTTTTGAAAAAGAACTTGCTCGAGCAGGTTCGATTCTGGTAAGTTACAATCCGTTTGTTATAAAAAAGATTGCGGGATATTTATCAGGAAAAATTAAAATGCCAGCATCTATAGGAATTGCGGGTGAAACAGCAAGCGGGAAATCTACGATTACAATGGATTTGATAGATACAATTGAATCTTTTGCAACAGAGTTTAATATAGAAGATGCGATTACAAGAGTTAATACAGATGATTATTATTATGACCGCTCTGAAATGGTAAAAGCAGCAGGAAGTTTTGCAGAGTTTGCTAAAAATTACGATCTTGATGTTCCTCAAGCGTTAGAATTGGAATTGATGAGTAAACATATAAAAGAATTACTTTCAGGGAAATCAACTTATCTTCCAAAATATGATATGAGCGGTACTGCTATTCGTCATGACAATTATACACTTGCAAAGCCTTCCAAAGTTATTATTTCGGAAGGTTTATTTACGCTTACGGAAAAAGTAAGAGATGCATTTGATTTTAAGATTTATGTTGATATAGATGAAGATATCAAAAAAGAAAGATTTTATATAAGAGCTAAAGAACGTGGATTGGGTGACTCTGCAGACCACATTTATTCAAATGCAAATGAAAAAGCGGAAGTTCATATAAAACCATGCAAAGAAAAAGCTGATATAGTTTTATCGGGTTCTGCTGATAGAATAAAATATAAGAATTTCTTGAATAAGATAATCGGAATAATTCAAGAAATATACTTTTCAGAAATAGTATAAAATTAAAGGTATGAAGATATGCGTATCGGTTTTAAAAGTTTTAATAATGCTGCAATAATAATAGCCGGAACTGCCTGTGCTGCAATGACAGCAATGGTCTTAACACAGGATTATAAAATGACAAAAGCTAAAGAAGAAATTTTAGAAAAAGATTCAAACAGATATAATGCACTTATAGGTACAGAGCAAATGCCGTTTAGAGACAAATATAATTTGTGGATGAATGAACTTTCCAAAATGCGAGACTCTTTGGCTGTTGAAAATTATTCGCGATTGAAGTAGATTGGTTGTATACCAAATAAGATTTTGAATTGAAAACTTAATAATTAAAATCGGGACGTAGCAAGGACTCCCCGAGCAATGTGACTAAATGTCACGATGCGAGAAGGAGGAACTTGGTAGCGTAAGCTAGCAAGCTGCTACGTAAATTGAAAATTAAATAATAAAAAATCGGGACGTAGCGCAGCTTGGTAGCGTACTACCTTGGGGTGGTAGGGGTCGCAGGTTCAAATCCTGTCGTTCCGATTTTTTTAAT